>CAUJKI010000562.1 GCA_963205015.1 Pseudomonadota bacterium | reverse complement strand
AGTCCGCAGACGATATTGATGAGCGTCGTCTTGCCGGCGCCATTGGGGCCGAGAAGCGCAAGGATCTCGCCACGCCGGATATCCAGACTGACGCCCTTCAGGGCTTGAAAGCCTGAGGCATATGCCTTGGTGAGACCGTTAATCGAAATGATGGTGCTCATCAGGGACAGAACCTCGGACCAGGGGATTGGTTGCCGATATCGCACGGCGCATCGGGGGAGGTGCACCGGAGCTGTGCCGCCCCAGAGGGCTGCACGTGCAGGTTCTTTCGGGCAAGCCTGTGGCGCCGATGGGCGCCTCACTTCTTCGGGAAGTCGAGACCCATGTTGCGATAGCGCTCTGGGTCATCGCTCCAGCCTTCCTGGACCTTCACATGCAGGAAGAGATGCACGGGGCGCTCGAGCAGCCCGGCGAGCTCCTTGCGTGCGCGCATGGAAATGTCCTTGATGGTGCGCCCGCCCTCGCCGAGCACGATGCTGCGCTGGCTGTCGCGCTCGACGAAAATGGTCTGCTCGATGCGCGCGGAGCCATCCTTGCGGTCCTGCCAGGCGGTGGTCTCGACGGTCGCCGAATAGGGAAGCTCCTGGTGCAGGCGCTCGTACAACTTCTCGCGCGTGATCTCGGATGCGAGCTGGCGCTCGGGGACGTCCGAGAGGTCGTCGGGCGGAAAATGCCAGGGGCCTTCCGGCACGTGGGTTGCGAGGTGGGCCTTCAGGTCCTCGACGCCGCTTCCGGTGAGTGCGGAGACCATGAAGGTCGCCGAGAAAGCGAGGCGCGCGTTGAGCTCGGAGGCGAGCGCCAGAAGCTGCTCCTTCTTCACGCGATCGACCTTGTTGAGCACGAGCAGGCGCGGCCGCTCGACCGTTTCGAGCTGGCGCAGGATGCGCGCGACATCGTCGCTCTGGCCCTTCTGCGCGTCCACCAGCAGCACGACCAGATCAGCATCGCCGGCGGCGGTCGACGCCGCATCGACCATGGCGCGGTCGAGGCGGCGGCGCGGCGCGAAGATGCCCGGCGTATCGATGAACACGAGCTGGCTTGCACCGGCGAGTGCGATGCCGCGCACGGGAACGCGCGTGGTCTGCACCTTGTGCGAGACGATGGTGACCTTGGCACCGACGAGCGCGTTCACGAGCGTGGATTTGCCGGCGTTGGGCGCGCCGATCACGGCGATGAAGCCGCAGCGCTGGGCGCTCTCGCTGCCGGCGGGCGAGGAGGGCGCGTTGGGTTTCGGGCTACTCATGGGCATCCGCCGAGCCTTCTGCAGGCCAAACGCCTTTTGCACGCAGAAGTGCTGTTGCCGCCGCCTGCTCCGCGGCGCGCTTGCTGGCGCCGACGCCCTGTGCCGGGCTGTGGCGGCCGACGCGGACCTGGGCTGTGAAGCGCGGGGCGTGATCCGGGCCGTCGCGGCCGACCTCGACGTATTCAGGAAGCGGCAGGCCCTGGCCTTGCGCCCATTCCTGGAGAGCGGACTTGGGATCGGCGGTCGTGCGGGGGGCGCTGTCGATCAGTGGCAACCAGAGCTTCCTCACCGCGTCCCGCGCGATGTCGAAGCCGGCTTCGACGAACATGGCGCCGAGGAGCGCCTCGCAGGCATCGGCGAGGATGGTGTCCTTGTCGCGCCCGCCGCTGTCGGCTTCCGAAACAGAAAGGATGAGGGCGGAGCCGAGGCCGAGGTCGCGGGCGACGCAGGCGCAGGCCTCGCGCCGCACGAGACGATTGAAGCGGCGCGCGAGCTCCCCCTCGGTTGCATCGGGATCCATCTCGACGAGCAGCTCGGCGATGGCAAGGGCGAGCACCCGGTCGCCGAGAAATTCGAGGCGCTCGTTGTCGTCGCTCTTCTCTCGCTGCGAGCGGACGCTCGCGTGCGTCAAAGCGCGCTTGAGCAGCGGGCGATTCTTGAACTTGTAGCCGAGCGTCTTTTCGAGCGACGCGGTTTTGAGTTTTTCTGCCGGCTTCTTCGCCGCTGCGGACGGGCTCACAATGCACCCCTTTCACAAATCCCGCAGCGCGCGCCGCACGGCACGCTCGCCCGCGCATATACCGGCTTCCTCGGCACGAAGGCCGGAAGCGGGGGATGCTCTGGCGCATCACTCAAAGGTGCTGCCTCGTTATCGTACCAGGCTGAAAATTCGGCTCCAGCGGATGTCGAAAGGCCAAGCCCAGGGCCGTGTCAGCTCAAAGCGCCCAGGCTCGTCGACGGCTGCCGAAAAGAAAATAATATCTGCCCGCCCAATGAAATTCTCAAGCGGCACGAAACCAACTCCATAGCGGGGTGACTGGTCGCGACTGTCGGTCGAGTTGTCGCGGTTGTCGCCCATCATGAAATAGTGGCCCTCGGGCACCCTGTACGGGCCGACATTGTCGTACTCGCCGTTCTGGCGGGCATCGAGGACGAAATACTTCACGCCCTCGGGCAGCGTCTCCTCGTAGCGCGGAATACGCCGCTCGCGGCCGTCCTCCCCGATCTGGACGAAATCGTCGACGCGTCGGCGCGGCACTTCCTTGCCGTTGATGAAAAGGACGCCCCCCCGCACCACGATCTCGTCTCCCGGCAGGCCGATCACGCGCTTGATGTAGTCCGTCGAGCTGTCGCGGGGCAGCTTGAATACCGCAACATCCCCGCGCTTCGGGCTCCCGCCCCAGATGCGGCCGGAAAAGAGGTTGGGGCTGAAGGGAAAAGAGTGTTTGGAATAGCCGTAGGAGAGCTTCGAGACGAAGAGGTAGTCGCCGATCAGCAGCGTCGACTGCATCGAGCCCGACGGAATATTGAACGGTTGATAGAAGAAGACGCGCACGACAAAGGCAATGATCAGCGCGTGCATGAAGATGCTGATCAGATCGCGGATGCCGCCGGCCTGGGATTTCTGCGTGCCTGATTTCAAGTCGTTCAGCTCCCAAGCATCAAGTCGGTGGCAGGCCGCGTTGGCAGCCTGGCCCGGAGTGGCGCCGATACGCGAGCAGGGCGCCTAACGACTATGGTGCATATCGCGCGTGCCGGAAACACGCAGAATCCCCCACCTGCGTTCCGGGAGACGTTCCGCCGCTACCGACGGCCCCAGTCCCCGCGTACGCGCAAGCCGGTCCATCCGTGAGCCTATAGCCGTTCCAGGGGGGCGGCGCAATTGACAGGGGGCCTCACCCCCTTGGCCTTGGGCTGGGCGCCCATTCAGAGGCCGCGGGAGAGAGCGCACTTTCTTCAGGTCCAGAAAGGCCAACTGAGTGAGCCTGGGAGGCCCGCTGGAATGAGAGGCGCGGCTTTCAGCCAGTCCCCGGAGGCTGTCCGGGAGGTAGTGGGAGCGGGCGGACTTCCTCGTTTGCAGCTTTCTGCAAAACCTCCCGCAGCTCAGGTCAGATCTGCATGCCCCAACGCTGAACCGTGCTGCGCTCCACGAGACGGAAGACGACGTTCTCGACCACGAGGCCGAAGATGATCACAGTCAGCAGGCCCGCGAATACGCTCGTGATGTCGAGCTGGTTCTTGTGCTGGAAGATGTACCAGCCGAGGCCGCCATCGCCACCGCTCGCGCCGAAGACCAGCTCAGCCGCGATCAGCGTGCGCCAGGCAAATGCCCAGCCGATCTTGAGACCGGTCAGGATGCTCGGGAAGGCGCCGGGAATGAGGATGCGCGCGACATAGCCGACTTTGCCGAGGCCGTAGTTCTGCCCGACCATGCGCCATGTAGGACTGACGGCACGGAAGCCGGCGTGGGTGTTGAGTGCCACCGACCACAATACGGCATGAATGAGCACGAAAATGATGCTCGGATTGCCGAGACCGAACCAGATCATCGCGAGCGGCAGGAGCGCGATGGAGGGCAACGGGTTGAACATCGAGGTCAGCGTCTCGAGCAGGTCCGCCCCGATCCGCGTCGCACTCGCAAAGGCCGTGAATGCGGCGGCGAGCAGAAGGCCGATCACATAGCCCTGAAGAAGCAGCTTGATGCTGAACCATGCCGAGCGCACGAGCTCGCCCGAAGCGAGGCCCGTGACCAGGGCCGAAACGGTATCGCTGAAGGTCGGAAAGAGCAGGCTGTTGCCGAGCCAGCGCGCATAGAGCTCCCAGGCCAGTGCGATGAGGGCCAGCAGGATGCACTTGCGCACGGCGGCATAGCCGATCATGCGCTCCCACAAACCGAGCGGCTGCTGGACGACACCGAGCCCCGATGTCGACACGGTATTGAAGATTTCCGGCCGCGAGGACGCCGCGCCGGATGAGACATCAGACATGGGTGGCGCTCCTCTGGCTCGCCGGGGCGTCGAACAGCAGATCCTCGATCTTCTGGACGAGCGGCTTGCCGCTCGCGTCCAGAGTGTCCACGCCCGAGCTGTTCATCTCGGCTTTCACCTGCCCAGGATGTGCGCTCAGCAGAAGTATGCGACTGCCAACCCGCACGGCCTCGGGAATGGAATGCGTGACAAAGAGGACGGTGAACTTTGTGTCGTCCCACAACTGCAGCAGCTCTTCCTGCATCTTGCCGCGGGTCAATGCGTCGAGAGCCGCGAAGGGTTCGTCCATGAGCAGGATTTCCGGCTCCATGGCCATGCCGCGCGCGATGGCGACGCGCTGCTTCATGCCGCCGGAAAGCGTGTGGGGAAAGCTGTTCGCGAAGCCCGTCAGGTTCACTTTGGCGATGTAGTGCATGGCCCGCGCTTCCGCCTCGCGCCCGCCCATGCGACCGCTCGCCGTGAGCGCGAACATGATGTTCTGCTTCACCGTCTTCCACGGCAGGAGCTGATCGAACTCCTGAAACACGAGAACGCGATCCGGCCCAGGCCTGGCGATCGGGGCGCCGTTCAGGCGGATCTCGCCTTCGACGGGTTGGATGTAGCCGCCGACCGCCTTGAGCAGTGTCGATTTTCCGCATCCCGAAGGACCGACGATCACGAAGCGGTCCGAGCGATGGACGTCGAAGCTCACGCGGTACGTTGCGGTGACCAGATGATCGCGCGTGCGATACTGCAGCGTGACGCCCTTCACCGTGAGGAGGGGACCACTGGCGGATTTGTCGTGCATGGTAGGCACTCAATGAGAATGGCGAGGGCGGGCGTCGGCCGCCCGCCCCGGTGGAATGCAGATGAGACGAACGGGTTACGGCGCAGCAGCGCGTCAGTTCCCGTTCTGATTATGCAACTCGGGGAAGAACATCTCTTTCCACGATGTCGGCTTGTTCCTGAGCGTGCCGATGCTGTGCATGAACTCGGCGTACTTCATCAGGTTTTCCGACTCGGTCGTGTACTTGATGTCCTTGTCATCGAGAATGGCAACGAGCTCGTCGATCTCCCATCCCTTGCCGCCCATGGAGGCGAGCAGGACCTTGGCGGCCCCCGGCTTGTCGGCGGCGATCATCTGCATGGATTCCTTCAGCGCCGCGAGGAAGGCGCTGAAGACCTTCGGATTGGCTTTCTGGAAGCGCTCAGTGGTCGAGATCATCGTGAAGGTGGTCGAGCCGCCCATGACGTCACTCGTCGTCTGGATGGTCCGAATATTCTTCTCCTTGATCTCCCGATGGTGGAACGGCGGCGAGGTGTAGTGCGCCGTGATCTGCTTGTTGCCGGTGAGCATGGCGATCACGCCGTCGGGGTGCGTCATCGACACGGTATTGCGATCGAAGCGAAAGACTTCGGCCTTTCCGTATTTCGCGAGCGCGTGCATCTGCATGATGATCGACGGGATCGAGACCTTCACGGCAGTGACGGCGATCTTGTCCTCGGGCTTGATGTCGTCGAGGGATTTCAGATGCTCGGCGCTCGTGTTGAGATACATGGGCATCGAGCTCATGCCGGCGGCGGCCTTCACCTCGATGGGTGTGCCTTTCGTGCGGTCCCAGAGCGTGAGGAATGCCGGTGGGCCGGCCGAGATGAAGTCCGCCGAGCCCGAGAGAAGGGCCTCGTTCATCACCGAGGGACCGCCGATGTTGGCCCAGTTCACGGTTACGGGCACTCCGGCCGCGGCGGAGTGTTTCTCGATGAGCTTGTGCTCCTTCATCATGTGGAGCGGCAGGAATCCGAAGCCGCCGGCGCCCATGGGTATGCGCAGTTCCGTCACTTCTGCTTGGGCGCTCATCGGCACGGCCGCGAGCATGGCGGCGAAGATGAGGCTGCAAATGCGTTTCATTTGTTTCGCTCCCTGGAACCTGATTGATTGGCGCGCTGCTTCAGTGAAAGCTCCGCAGCTTGACCGGCTTTATTGCACGATCTGATGCTTGTTCGGTATCGCATTTCTGCATACAGCCCTAGAGGGCAATGCTGATATAGGTCCAACCCGGTTGGGGTCCGTGCCGAGCTGCGTGCCGGGACCTCCGAGACTCCTTGTCGAAGCTCCCACACAGCGGCTGTAGCGCGCCATGACCCGCCCATCGCACATCACGAGAACCTTCGGCCAGTTCATTGCCGGCGCAACATGGGATCAGGTGCCGGATCGGGTCCAGCACGAGGCCAAGCGCTCCATTCTCAATTTCATGGCGACGGCTCTGGCAGGGTGCCGTGAGGATGCTGTTGAGCATACGCTTGCCTCGCTCGCTGCGTTCTCGGGGATGAAGCAGGCAACCGTTATCGGACGAACGGAAAGGGTCGACGTGCTCAGCGCAGCGTTCCTCAATGCGGCGAGCGGCAACGTCTTCGATTTCGACGACACACATCTGCGCACGGTCATCCATCCGACAGCGCCGATCGCGCCCGCGCTTTTTGCTCTCGCCGAACTGCGGCCGGTGTCCGGGCGCGAGCTCCTTCTTGCTTTTGCCCTGGGCGTGGAGATCGAATGCCGGGTCGGTAATGCCATCTCGCCCGAGCACTATGCGCGCGGATGGCACATCACGTCGACCTGCGGCTGTCTCGGGGCGGCGGCTGCAGCCGGCAGACTGCTTGCACTCGACACCGATCAACTGATCTGGGCGCTGGGCGCGGCTGCCACGCAAACCGGCGGTCTGGTCGAGTGCCTCGGCACGCCAGCAAAGAGCCTGAGCGTCGGCAATGCGGCGCGCAATGGATTATGGTCGGCGCTTCTAGCCGAGCGCGGCTTTCGCGGCCCTCCGACGCCGCTCGAGGGCCGCCAGGGATATCTCAATGCGCTCGCGCCCTCCGCACCCGACTGGTCGGCTCTGACTGACGGGCTCGGGGAGACGTGGGAGCTTCTCCAGAATACCTACAAGCCCTATCCGGTCGGTATCGTGGCCCATCCGGTCATCGATGCGGCTTTGGCGCTGCGCGAGAAGCACGCCCCTCAGCCCGAGGCCATCCAGCGCATTGTAGTGCGCGGCCATCCTCTGCTCGCCGCGCGGACGGATCGGCCGCACGTGACGACAGGGCGCGAGGCGCAGGTCAGCGTCCAACACAGTGTTGCTGCAGCGCTTCTGTTCGGCGGGGCAGGTCTGGTGCAATACACGGATGCCTGCGTGCGCGATCCTGCCGTGCTGGCCTTGCGCGCGAAGATCGACGTCGAGCAGGATGCGGATATGGCCGTCGAGGCCGCCGCGGTGCGGATCGAAATGAAGGATGGCGCGGTGTACGCCCTTGTGGTGCCCGCTGCGCGCGGCAGTCTGGCGCGCCCTCTGAGCGATCGGGAGATCGAAGAAAAATTGCGCACGCTCGCGGCCGGCTGGTGCCCGGCACATGATGTGCAGCCGCTCATCGACGCCGTCTGGGCGTTGGATCGCGCTGAGGACGCAGGCGCATTCCTTCGTCTCACCGTGCCGGGCGCCTGAGCCTCGATATTCGTGTGCCGACGCCGTTTCCGGGGAATTTGGTGGAGAGGGTTTCCTACGAACTCCCATCCACCCGAGCCGTGGCCGTCTTCGCACACCCCTGAAACATTGAGACTTTGGCCTCTCGCTCGCAGCCTGCGCGCTACCGCAACCGCAAGATTGGAACTTGTGGCGTGCTAGCCGGTTGCTTCTCGATAGGAAAAGTTGAGGAGCAGCCGATGCCCACGCCACAGGAGCTTGAAGCTCGTTTCTGGAAATCTTTGCAGACTGACATGACCATGATGCTCGGACTTGACGGCCTTGAAGACGGGCACGCGCGGCCGATGACTGCTCAGCTCGAGGGAGCGCGTGGTCCGATTTGGTTTTTCACGAGTCAGGACAACGCGCTAGTCGGGGAGCTCTCGAGGGGGGATCGAGCAATAGCAACCTTCACTTCAAAGGGTCATGACCTTTACGCCACCGTTCATGGAAGGCTGAGCCTGGATAGTAATCCGGCCGTGATCGACAAGTTGTGGAATCGGTATGTGGCCGCTTGGTTCGCAGGAGGAAAGTCCGATCCGAAGCTTGCTCTCCTTCGATTGGATCCTGAGAAAGCGGAGATCTGGCTGGATGCCTCGAGCATCATTGCTGGCATCAAGCTGCTATTCGGAGTGGATCCCAAAGAAGAGTTCAAAGAGAACGTGGCGAAGGTGGATCTCCGTTAATGCGAGAAATGTCGACGCGCGCAATACCGGCACGAGCCATCCCGACTTCGAGGCACCGGGCCCACATCTAGCTATTTCTGAAGCTTCACTGACAGCTCGTAAGCAAAGCCCTGTGAACCGTAGTCAAATCGGGGCGGGGACCCAGACGTAGAGAGCGCGCGCTCTAGAAGAACGGTTCCAAAACTCTTGCGCGTCGGGGGCAAGACCATCGGACCGCCCCGCTCCTGCCACTTGAACAAAAGGGTGGTCGCGTCTGCTCCGACGGAAACTGCCCAGCTGATAGAGATGCTGCCAACATCTCTGCTCAGAGCCCCGTGCTTTACGGCATTCGTAGCAAGCTCGTGCACGATGAGAGCGAAGCCTTGAGCCAGGGTCGAATTCAGATGAACTTGTGGACCGTCGATGACGATCCGCCTGCCAAAACTGCTGGTGATATTCTCTACGACGTCAGCGAGCAGAGCCCCCCGCCCATCGCCTTCCATCAACAGATCCTGCGCTCCGGCAAGTGCGTGCAGACGAGCAATGAATGCTTCTTGGCCGTCTCCGCCCTCGCGCAGGCTGGCTCCCGCGATCGATAGGATCACCGCGAGCAGGTTCTTGGTCCTATGCTGAAGCTCGCGTGCCAGAAGCTCATAGCGCTCCAGCAGCTCTCGTGCCTCGTACTGCCGGCTCCGAGAGCGCATGGCGGCGCGCAATACACTCGCGAGCGTTCGGGGATGGAACGGGCGTTCGACGAAAGAAATATTGCCCAATGTGTCTTGCAGCTCACCAGCCAATCGGCTGCGAGCGGATTC
>CAUJKI010000561.1 GCA_963205015.1 Pseudomonadota bacterium | reverse complement strand
CTCGAGCGTGGTCACGGCGCTCGACGGTTATCAGATGGCGCGGCAGGGGCGCGCCGGTGTCGCGCTCGCAACGGCGGCGCTGGCCTCGTTCTTCGCCGGCTGCGTCGCGACCATCGTCATTGCCGTGGCCGCGCCGGCCCTCTCGCGCATGGCCCTGCTGTTTGGGCCGCCGGAGTTCACGGCGCTCATGGTCATGGGCCTCATTGCGGCCGTCGTACTGGCATCCGGCTCGATCGTTGCCTCGATCGGCATGGTGATGGTCGGGATGCTGCTCGGCCTTATCGGCACGGACGTCACGACGGGCGAGCAGCGCTTCGTCTTCGGCATCCGCCAGATCTACGACGGCATTGATTTCGTCGTCGTCGCCATGGGCCTCTTCGGCGTCGCCGAGATCATCGCCAATCTGGCGGACCGCCACGCGCGCGAGCTGCCCTCGGGCAAGATCACGCGCCTCATGCCGACCAAGGCCGACGTCGTGCAAGCTGCGCCGGCCACGGTGCGCGGCACGCTTCTGGGCTCAGTGCTCGGCGTGCTGCCCGGCGGCGGCGCCCTGGTTTCCTCCTTTGCGTCCTACAGCCTCGAGAAGCGGCTCGCGAAAGATCCATCCCGCTTCGGCAAGGGCGCTATCGAGGGCGTCGCCGGCCCCGAGGCCGCGAACAATGCCGGCGCGCAGGCGAGCTTCATTCCGATGCTGGCCCTCGGCATCCCGCCCAATGCCGTGATGGCGCTGATGATTGCCGCGATGACCATTCACGGCATTACGCCCGGCCCGAAATTCCTCACGGATCAGCCGACGCTGTTCTGGGGCATGGTCGTGAGCATGTGGATCGGGAACATGATCCTGGTCATTCTCAACCTGCCGCTGGTCGGCATCTGGGTGAAGCTGCTCAAGATCCCCTACGCCTATCTCTTCCCGGCGATCCTCGTGTTCTGCTGTGTCGGCGTCTACTCGATCAACTACCGCGTCTTCGACGTGTTCATGATGGCCGGATTTGGCGTCTTCGGTTACTTCCTCCGCCGTATCGGCTGCGAGCCCGCACCCCTAGTACTAGGCTTCATTCTCGGACCGATGGTCGAGGAACAGTTCCGCCGCACGCTGCTGCTTTCGGACGGCGACTTCTCGATCTTCCTCACACGCCCCCTGAGCGCGACGCTCATCGGCGTGACCGCCGTGCTGCTGCTGCTCATGGCGCTGCCTTCATTGCGCAAGAGCCGCGAGGAAGCCTTCCGCGAACAAGACTGAGCGCGCGCTTGGTGGGCAGCACGCTTCGGAAGTGATCACGCCCTCCTCGTCGCGGAGCGCACGCGTGATGCCTCGCGCGTTCTCTCCTCTCGAACTCTGAATTCTATTGAAAGCAACACGAAATGCTTTGCTTGGCAGGTTTCCCATCGCTTTGCGTATATTCCGCATAGCAGAACATATTTTGACTTGCGGTACGAACGCCGCGCTGCTCATATACGAAAAAACAGCACGGAGAGATGCCGTGGGGCGGAATCGCACAATCGAGCTGCTTCGGGATGTGGACGACCTGCCGGCCGACGACCGCCAGTTCGTCGCGGCGCTCGAGCGTGGTCTTCGCGTGCTCCGCATGTTTTCATCCGCGCACGAGACGCTCTCGAATGGCGAGCTCTCACGCGGCACGGCGCTCTCGAAGGCAACGATCTCGCGGCTCACGTACACGCTGAGCCGGCTCGGCTACCTGACACACGATCCATCGAGCGGGCGCTATCGCCTGGGCCCGGGCGCGCTCGCACTCGGCTATGCATCGCTGTCAAAGTTCGACGTGCGGCAGGTGGCGCGCCCGCTCATGCAGAACCTCGCGGACTATGCTGGCGCCAGCGTCGCGCTCTGCGCGCGCGACGGACTCAACATGATCTATCTGGAGTTCCGCCGCAGCCCCAATGCGCTTGGGCTCGGACTCGATATCGGCGATCGCATCCCGCTCGCCACGACGAGCGTCGGGCGTGCCTATCTCGCCGCCATGAGCGACGAAGAGCGCAAGCCTCTGCTTGACGAAATCCGGCGCAGCGATCCCGCCGCGTGGCCGAAGGTGCGACGCGGCATCGAGCAGGCCATCCGCGATGTTGCCGACCGTGGCTACTGCACGTCGCTCGGCGACTGGGTTCCCGAGATTCATTCGCTCGGCGTCCCGCTCGACGTGAACTCGCCCTACGGCATTCTCTCCTTCAACATCGGCGGTCTTGCATCGACGCTGCCGCCCCGTCTGATCGAGAGCGATCTTGCGCCGCGGCTCATCGGGCTGACGCGCCGCGTGGCCGAGATGCTCGGCGCAGCCAGCGTGGCGGATCGCATACCCGGCAAACCCCTCAAGGGCGGCCGCTGAAGCCGCCTCGCAATCAAAAGCCAACACTGGTCACAGCAGGAGGAGACGATGGCAAACTCTTCGATTACGCGGCGCTCGATCGTGAAAGGAATGGCGCTCGGTGCGGCCGGCGCGGTGCTCGCCCCGAGCATCGTCGCGCGCGGGCAGACAGTACTACGCATCAACGCCGGCATGCTGCCGATCCTCAACGGGCCGGTCTACATCGCGCTGCGCGAGAAGTACTTCGAGAAACTCGGTCTCGATGTGAACCTCATCAAGTTCACATCAGGCCCCTCTCAGTTCGCCGCGCTCGCGGGTGGTCAGTCGCATCTCGGTTGGGGCGGCATGGGAGCCTACCTGATCGCGAAGGCGAACGGCCAGGATCTGCAGTCGATCGCGGTCTTCATGGACTACAACAAGCTGCAGGCGCTGGTCGTGCCGAAGAACAGCCCGATCAAGAGCGTGCAGGATCTCAAGGGCAAGAAGATCGCCGCGGTGCAGGGCTCGGATGCGCACTATGGCCTGTGGAAGCTGCTGCAGAACAACGGCATGGCGAAGGATGCAGCGCAACTCGTCGGCATGACGCCCACGCAGCAGATTGCAGCCTTCAATGCCGGCGACGTGGACGGCGTCTACACCTGGGAGCCGTTCGTCACACCCATGCTCAAGGCGGGCGGACGCGAGATCACGCGGATGTCCGATCTCGATCCCGGCCCCTCGTTCCTGAACTGGGCCGGACGCAAGGCCTGGCTCGAGCAGAACCCGGATGCCATCGTGCGCTTGCTGCACGGATGGAACCAGGGGCTCGAGAAGATGAAGCAGGATCCGGAGATGGCCATCCGCTACACGCTGGACTTCACCGGCATGGCACGCGAGCAGGCCGACGCCATCATCAAGAACCTCGTGCACTTCGAGGCGACAGCCGCGCTCGATCCCAAGAGCCCGGCCTATTGGGCCAAGGGCAGCAAGCTCCACACCGTGCTCGCGGACTTCCTCAAGTTCGGCAACGAATTCGGACTCGCGCAGAAGATCATCAACATCGACGACTATCTCATGACGCAGTTCATGGAGAAGGTGAAGAAGGGCTAGGAGCTATCGGCTCAGGACTCAAGTACCAGAGGGTGGCTCGCCCCATCATCTGGCTACAGCTTCGACGGGAGGAAAAGAACATGAAACCGCTACTCATCGAACGACGCTCGCTCATCAAAGGCATTGCCGCAGGGAGTGCCGCCGCCGTCCTCTCGCCGAGCATAGGCGCACGCGCTCAGACGACGCTTCGCATCAACGCCGGCATGCAGCCCATCATGAACGGGCCTGCGCATATCGCCTTCCGCGAGAAGTATTTCGAGAAGCTCGGTCTCGAAGTGAATTTCGTCAAGTTCACCTCTGGACCGGCGCAGTTTGCTGCACTCGCCGGTGGCCAGGTCGATCTGGCCTGGGGTGGGGTCGGGCCATTCCTGGTGGCCAATGCCAATGGTCAGGACCTGCAATTCACTTCCATCCTCATGGACTACAACAAGCTCGAAATGGTGCTTGTCCCGAAGGACAGTCCCATCAAGTCGATGACAGACCTGAAGGGAAAGAGGGTGGCCGGCGTCCAGGGTTCGGATGTCCACTACGGCCTCTGGAAGCTGCTGCACGCGCACGGAATGAACAAAGACGATGCGCAGCTTGTGGGGATGGCTCCACCTCAGCAGGTCGCGGCATTCAACGCCCGCGACGTCGATGCTGCATTCATCTGGGCGCCCTTCGCAACGCCTCTCGTCGATGCCGGTGCGCGCATCATCGCGCGTAACTCCGATTTGTCACCAGGCCCAGCGTTCCTCGGATGGGCAGGCCGGCGGCCGTGGCTCGATAAGAACGCCGATGCCGTGTCGCGCCTGCTGCGCGGATGGAACATGGGCCTTGAGAAGATGAAGCAGGATCCAGAGATGGCGATCCGCTACACGCTCGACTTCACCGGCATGGCGCGCGAGCAGGCTGTGGCTATCGCCAAGGACCTCGATTGCTTCAATTCGACTGCTGCGCTCGATCCGCAAAGCATCGTCCACTGGTCCAAAGGCAGCAAGCTGCACACCATGCTCGGAGATTTTCTCAAATTCGGTCTCGACATCGGCATCGCAAAAAACCTCGTCAACATCGACGACTACGTCAGGACCGATGTGATGCAGCTGGCCCGCAAGGGCTGAGCGACGACTGAGCCTTCCAAAGGATCGGCAGGCGGCGCGTGGGCGCCGCCCGTCCATCAAACGAAAGACCCGACGACTGATGCCATCCCATTCCGAAGGCTTTTATCGCGCAGTAAGCGTGGGCGTTGTCGCGATCGCCCTTGCGCTATGGGGCGGCCTCAGCGCGGCGGGCCTGCTGCAGACCAATACGTTCCCACCGGTTCAGGCCATCTGGGAGGCGCTGAGCGAACTGTTGACGCGCGGCTATTCCGGCAGCCCGTTCTACGTCCAGATCCTCGCATCGATGGGCCGCGCGCTCTCGGGCTTTGGACTCGCGGTGCTGGTCGGCGTGCCGCTCGGCATTTGGCTCGGCTCCAGTCGCCTCGCCGATGCGATGATCAGTCCGTTCCTCACATTCATGCGGCCCATCCCGCCGATTGCGCTCGTCCCGCTCTTTACCTTCTACTTCGGCATCGGAGAGGGGTCGAAGGTCGCGCTGATCTTCATGACGGCGTTTCTCTATCTGACGGTCAATACGGCCGCGGGCGTGAAGAGCATCCCGCACGATCTCATTCTTGCCTCGCAATCGCTCGGTCTCACGGGCCGTCAGATCTTCTCGCATGTCGTCATGCCGGCTTCGTTGCCGCACATTCTCACCGGCATGCGCATCGCGATGACGCTTTCGTGGGCACTCGTGGTGGCGGCCGAGCTCATCGCTGCACAGGTGGGCCTCGGCTATCTCATCACCGACGCGACGACGTTCTTCCGGATTCCGCTGGTCTTCGTGGGAATTCTGACCATCGGCCTCATCGGCCTTGTTCTAGAGGGGGTATTGCTGATGATCGAGCGGCGCGTGCTGCACTGGCGTGGCAAGCAATGACGACATCCCGCATCGCCGCGCTGCCGCTCACGATCGCCAACGTCGACCGGCGCTTCGAAGGACCGAGCGGCACGATCCAGGCGCTTCAGGATGTCGACATCGCGATCGCGCCCTCCGAGATCGTCTCGATCGTCGGGCCGTCAGGATGCGGCAAGAGCACGCTTCTGCGTATGGTCGCGGGCTTCGACCAGCCGACAAGCGGCCGTATTCTGCTCGGAGGCAAGCCGATCACGGCACCTGGCGCCGACCGCGGCATCGTCTTTCAGCACCCTCAGCTTTATCCCTGGCTCAATGTCCTCGACAATGTCGTCTTCGGGCCGCGGATGCGTGGCGTACCGCGCGACGTATTCATGCCGGCGGCCGAGCGCTACATCCAGATCGTCGGTCTCCAGGGTTTCGAGCGCCACTTCCCGTATCAGCTCTCGGGCGGCATGCGCCAGCGCCTGCAGATCGCGCGCGTGCTCATCAACGAGCCGAACATTCTGCTGATGGATGAGCCCTTCGGCGCGCTCGACTATCAGACGCGCCTCGAGATGCAGAAGCTGCTTTTGGACCTGTGCATCGACATTGCGCCGACCGTCCTCTTCATCACGCACGATATCGACGAGGCCGTCTTCATCTCCGACCGCATTTATGTCATGAGCGCGCGCCCCGGCCGGATCGTCGAGGTGCTCGACGTCCCCCTCCCGCGTCCCCGCGCCTTCGAGGAGGCGACGACGAACGAGCTCTTCGTGAAGCTCAGGCTGCAGGTCCTGAAGGCCCTGAAACACTGAGACGTCGCAGCGGGCGAGCCCCTGTTGTCGGAAAGGATGTGTCGGAAACGAGCCGATATGGACGTGTGTTGCGCGCTCGGCGGAAAAGTGGAACGCTCGCCTTGGCGGGGCGACCAGGGCTCGGAGTACGACAGCCATGAGCGGCAAGCATCTCGATATCGAAGAAGGGGCCGAGGTCTTTCTCTCGGATACAGGCAAGCCCTTCGGCGCCGTGCGGGAGGTCCGACCTCAGGGCAGAGCGGAGATCGTCGTCTATATCGAGAATGCTGGCGACGTGACCATCCCGCTGAGCGCTGTCTCGGCGGCGCATTTTCAGAAGGTGATCGTGGATCTCGATAAGCTCGAGGGCACTGTGCACGACTCCGTCCGCCGTGCGCACAAGGCCGAAGACCGCAGCCTCTAGCTAGCTTAGAGAGCCGCTGCCTGAGATCACTTTCCGGGCGGCAGCTCCAGAGCTTGTACGTTCGCCGCCAGATCACGAGCCAACCGGGATCCCGGCGTCCAAATAGAAAACCCGCCAGCTGAGAGCGCTGGCGGGTTCATGTTTTTTGCTGCGGTGATCTCGCGGCTCAAATGCAAATCGGGCCCCACGAAGGAGGCCCGATGAAGCTTGGTTGCGGGGATAGGATTTGAACCTATGACCTTCAGGTTATGAGCCTGACGAGCTACCGGGCTGCTCCACCCCGCGTCACCATCCCGATGATCCAGCGATCGCTCGCTGGTAATGCCTGGACGCAAAACGGGCCATCGAAACCTCGACGGCCCGTTGTGCTCCCAGAAGGAGGAGATCTCGATAGAACGTGTTTCATCACATCTTGGCAGACCTGGCAACGACCTACTCTCCCGCGTCTTGAGACGAAGTACCATCGGCGCTGGGGCGTTTCACGGCCGAGTTCGGAATGGGATCGGGTGCAGCCACCCCGCCATAGCCACCAGGTCGGCGAAGATGTGATGAATTCTGGTCTTTCCGTGTTCTCACACTCATCAGGCGACGTTTAAGCCGCCCTGCCTCGAAGAGGCATTAGATGAGCATTGCTTAATGAGAGCAATCAAGCCGATCGAGCTATTAGTACCGGTAAGCTGCATGCATTGCTGCACTTCCACACCCGGCCTATCAACGTGGTGGTCTTCCACGGCTCTCAAGGGAGAACTTGTTTCGAGGTGGGTTTCCCGCTTAGATGCTTTCAGCGGTTATCCCGTCCGCACATAGCTACCCTGCTGTGCCGCTGGCGCGACAACAGGTCCACCAGAGGTGCGTCCAACTCGGTCCTCTCGTACTAGAGTTAGATCCTCTCAATTCTCC
>CAUJKI010000560.1 GCA_963205015.1 Pseudomonadota bacterium | reverse complement strand
GACGATGATAGCAGCGGCAAACAGCATCGTGCCGCCGATCCAGATGCCGATCTGCGCGAGGAATGAGATCGCCCGCCAGATGGGATCGCGCAGGACGACCAGTAGAAGGAAAACAACCGCGACTACCGCGAAATGCCAAGCCGACATCTCGGATACCAGCGTGCTCAGCATATCCAACATGGCAAGCAAAAGGCCCGGGATGTTGCCCGGGCCTTCCCCATTTGTAGATTGATCAGTTGGTCTTCGCCGTCAGGCCGTACTTGCTGCCGACAAGCTCCGTCCACTTGGCAGCGCACTCGGCGCCGCAGCGCTTGGCCCAGGCCGCGAGCACCTGCTCGTCGATGGCCTTCTTGCGCTCCTTCATGGCGTCACCCGAAGGCACGAACAGCTTCAGCTTGCCTGGAGGCCCCACCGAGCACGCGCCGTTTCCGGTATTGCAGGCGATGCCTTCCTCAGTCTCCTCCTCGATGACCTTCCAGGCCTTGTCTTCGAGCTTCTTCATCTCCGCCTGGATTACCGTCCGCGTCGCCTCGGGAAGCTTGGTCCACACGTTCGTGTTCACGACCCAGACGCCAACCGTGTAGTTAACAGGCAAGCGAACGAGCGTGTTCACGACCTCGTACCACTTGGCCTTGTAGCCGGGCATGGTGCCCGTCACGCCGCAATCGGTGACGCCTTTCTCCAGCGCCGGCACGACCTCGCCGAAAGCGATGGTCACGCCGACACCGCCGAGCGCTGCGACGAAGTCCGCCTGCGATGTACCTTGCACGCGGACCTTCTTGCCCTTGAGATCATCGATGGAATTGATCTCGCCCCTGCAAAAAATGACCTGTTCGGGGAAGGTGAACGTTCCGAGGATCGTTGCGCCGTTCCGCGCCATGGCCTTCTGCATTTCGGGGAGCCACGCATTCACGATCTCACGGCTCATCTTGAAGTCGCGGGCGACGCCGGCGATGTCCGACGCTTCGATGATCGCACCGCCATCCTCCACGTAGATCGGAAGCGCGGCCGCAAACTCGAACACGCCCTGCTTCAGAAGCCGCACAACCTCAGTGCCCTTGAGGTTGACTTCGGTGATCGACTTGATGTTGCCCTTGAGCTTGCCGCCCGTCGCCTTCGGCAGATCTTCCGTCCAGAACGGCTGCTCCATCTTCTGCCAGTTGGTCAGGAAATTCCACGTACCGACCGCATTGAACGTGCGTGGCTGGAGGTCTTGCGCCCAAACTGGAATTGATACCGCAGCCGCAAGGGTCGCGGCCACGCAAGCTACAGGTAGTGAAAACTTCATCAGGACTTCCTCCCTTGGGTACACGTGCGAATAGGGTCAGCAGATTTCTACAATGCCGCCAGACTGCTGTTGAGGCGATCGGTAATAAGCATCGATCCCGGCTTGTGGGTGATGCAGAGTGGCGGGCGGGCGTTGAGAACCACAGATTGAGGCGTGACCCCGCACGCCCAGAATACGGGCAGCAGTCCCTTGTCGACGACGGGCGGTGGATCGCCGTAATCGGGCTTCATGAGGTCCTTGATGCCGATCGCCTCGGGAATGCCGATGTGCACTGGCGCGCCATGCACGGCGGGAAAGCGCGACGTCACCTGCACGGCGCGGATGGCATCAGCCGGCGTCATCATGCGCATGGACACGATCATCTTGCCGCTGAACGGGCCCGCGGGCACGCAGTCGATCGAGGTGCGGTACATCGGGACGACGGTATCGCGCTCGATATGATGGAGCGGAATGCCTTCCTCGATGAGCGGCTGCTCGAACGAGAAGGAGCAGCCGAGCACGAACGTCACGAGGTCGTCGGTCCAGTAGCCGCGGATATCGGTCGGCTCGTCAACACAGACACCGTCCTTGAACACGCGATAGCGCGGCACGTCCGTGCGGATGTCGATATCACCGAGATCGGGGAGCGCCGGATCGCCGACAGAGCTCATGCCGATGACGGGGCAAGGCTTGGGATTGCGCTGGCAGAAGGCGGCGAAGTCGGTCGCGTAGTCTCTGGGCAGGATGCAGAGATTGCCCTGCACATAACCCGGCGCCTGACCGGCCGTGTGCCCTGTGATCTCGCCATTGCGGCACCTGAGACGCGCGGCCTGCGAAGACAGCAAACCGCTCACACCGGCATTCGCAGGCCGATCCTGCATCGACGGACCTCCCGAGCCCTGGTTGTCCGCGCGCCAGCCCATTCTGCGAGGCGTCACGTGGAGGCGACAAAATTGCATTCGTACGGACATACGTCAATTTGAGAAATCGAGATGCCCGCGGCCTGCTCGTGGATTGAGCAGGACAATCAGGCGCCGGAGTTGACGGCCGCGCGGCGGCAGTCGAAGCTCGCCAAAGAACCAGCGAACGCGTGGGCTGGCGGGAGCACACTCATGAAAGTCTCGATTCCGTTCAGGCTCCTTGGCATTGCCCCTTGGTATTGCCGTCCTATGCGCGACGAGCCCGCGCACGGGCGCCACCGAGCCGATCGAAATCTTCGACGCCCATCTTCACTATAACTGGGAGCCCAAGCCCTACCTGCCGCTGGCCGACGTGCTGGCACTCTTCAAGAAACACCGCGTCACCGGCATTCTCGCGACGAGCCGGCCGAACACCGGCACGCACGCGCTCGTCGGTGCCCAGACCGAGGGCAAGGCCGATGGGCTCTGGGTCGTCCCCTTCATCCGGCCCTATCGCATTCGCGCCGACATCGGGAGCTGGTTCAACGATCCCTCGATCCACGATCTCGTGCGCGAGGAATACAAGCGCGGCGGCTATCGCGGCGTCGGCGAGTTCCATCTGACCGGACGCGCTGCCGCTACCGACTGGGTACGCAAGACCGTCGACTTCGCGGCTGCGCACGACCTCTACCTGCACGCGCACACCGATGCCGAGGCCGTCGAGATCCTGTTCGCGCACAACCCGAAGAGCCGCATCATCTGGGCGCACACCGGCTTCTCGCTCGAACCTGCACGCGTCGCGGCCCTACTGGACAAATATCCCGCGCTCTGGGGCGAGCTCTCCTATCGCGGCGGCATCACCGAAGGCGGCCGTCTATCGGCCGCTTGGCGCGCCATGTTCGAGCGCTATCCCGACCGCTTTCTGGTCGGCTCGGATACCTGGATCAACGAGCGGTGGGCGAGCTACGGCGACATCATCGCAGGCTACCGGCGCTGGCTCGCCGAGTTGCCGCCGGAGATCGCAGCGAAGATCGCGCACGGCAATGCCAAGAGGCTGTTCGCCGGCCCCGCGCCCGCGGTGCGGTAGCTTGCGGGTGCTTTACGTCGCGAAGCTCGACCGCAACTGCGCCGCCCAGCGCCCGTCGATGCGCGTCACTACCCAGATCGACCGATAGCTTGCGATCGCCGAGCCATCCTCCCGATAGCGTGTGAATTGCACGTCGAGATGGACCTTGTCGGGCGATGCGGCGACGACGTTGCGAAAGTCCCAGGCGCTGTGATGCCAATCGCTGCCCGCCCGCTCACGAAAGTCCGAAAAATAGTGCACCGGTCCATCCCAGATCTTCATGCCGGCGCCGGACAGGCGATAATGCGGGAAATGGAGCGTCGCGGCGAGTGCGGCCGGATCGCGCGCATTGAGCGCCGCAATATGCCGGTCGAGCACGACGAGAGCCGCGGCCTCCGGACCACCTTCTGCCTCGCTCATCATTGCGCTCCCGTGCCGATCGGCGCTGTTGACGCGGGCCCAACCGCCGCGTGACACTTTACGCAGATCGCATCCCGGAGGAACTCCCAATGAAGCCCGTCGATCCCCGTACCGCCAGCGCCGAGGTGCGCGCCGTCTTCGACGACATCAAGACCTCGCGCAAGGTTAAGACGGTCAACAACTTCTGGCGCTACCTCGCAAACGAGCCGCGCATGCTCAAGCACACCTGGGAGAGCCTCAAGGCCATCATGGGGCCGGGGCACCTCGACCCATTGACGAAGGAGCTCATCTACGTCGCGGTTTCGATCACCAACAACTGCGAATACTGCATGGCCTCGCACACGGCGGCCGCTCGCGCGAAGGGCGCCACGGACGCCCAGATCAACGAGCTCTATGCGGTCGTCGGCCTCGCCAACATGACCAACCGCCTCGCCAATGCCTACGCCGTGCCCGTCGACGCGCAATTCAAGGCTGCAACCTGAGCCCTCTGCCACCTGAATGCCGCGGTTGGCTCCTAGCGTGGGGTCAGTTGGATGGCGGAGATATCTTGTGGGCGACGAATGATCGCGCAGGTGGCAAAGCTCGGAATTTTGCCGCAATGCGCGACGATGCGTCCTCATGTGTGGTAATAGGGGCACGCGGGCGCGCGTTCATTCTGCGCTTGCCCGCTGCGTTGCCGAACCTGGCATGACCTGCCATCAGCACTTCGAGAACGACGGAACTCATGTCGCAAGCCGATCAATCCGCTGAATGGTATCTGGCGCGCGACGGGCAGCAGCACGGTCCCATCAGCGCCGCCGAGATGAGCAAGATCATCGAGCTCGGCTATCTGCTGCCGACTGATCTCGTTTGGCGACAAGGCTTTACGGACTGGCAGCCGGCTTCCGAGGCTTTTCCGAAGAGCCCCCAGGTATCCTCGCCAGCCGCACCGCCCTCAGGACCCGCACCCGCTGCGGGCACGGCACGTCCCGGCGATCCCGCAACCGCCAAGACTGGGCCCGCGGAGAGCAAATCCAATCCTGCGCACGACCGCGCACAAATCGCCAAGGATCCTGCGAGCTGGGACGCCGAAGCCCGCCGCAAGGCCGCAACCACGGGGGGCGCCGATCCGGCAGGCCCGTCCGCGGGCACCAAGGACCGATCCGCCTCGGCGGCGCAGCGACCGGCAGATACGCGCGAAGTGATCGCGGCCGAGGCCGCCCGGCGCGAGGAGGCGGCCCGCAGAGCGCGCGAGGCCGCCGCCCGCCAACCCGCGGGAGCCGGCCCGGCCGGCCGCCAGCCTACGGCCGACCCCGCAGCAAGAGCCAATCCGACGGCGCCATTGCGCGGGCCTCAGCCGGCCTCCGGCAGCGCCCGGCCGCCGCACGGCGAGGATCAGGACGACGCCTGGGCCGAGGAGCGCCCGCGTCGTCGCCTGCCGAAGATCGCGATTGCGGCCGCGATGCTGATCATGCTCATCGGCGGTGGCGTCTTTGCCCTTCATGCCACCGGGCAGCTCGATCCCATCGTCAACCGCGTCTCGTCCGCCTCGGCGCCGCAAGGCGCGTCACCGCCCGTCGTCGCCGCCACCCCTGATGCCCGCAAGCAGCCCGCGGCCGACTACTCCAGCGACCCCGTGGAGGTCGACCGTCGGTTGCAGCGCTCGGCGGTCTGGAAGCTGCTCAAGACCGAGTTCCCCGACTGGTACGGCGATCGAGTGCGCGACACCGCCCGCCTCAAGAGCGAGGGGAAGGCTGACAAGGCTATCTCGCAGCATCTGGCCGAGCAGCTTGTCGCGCTGCGCCGTAAGCACGTGACCGACGCCCTTGCGGCAAGCCCGCAGAACCTGAAGTCCGTGGCGACCGCCTTCCTCGAGAACCTCGAACGTCTCTCACGCCACAGCGTCGACGCCTGCTACGGCTTCATCTCTCAGGGCGAAACCAATCCGCTGATCGTGGAGCTGACGCAGGCCTCCGAGCACACGCCGTCCCTGCAGCGCCAGGCCGCGGCAATTTTCACCGCCATCGTCGAGGGCCGCCGCACGCCCGCCCAGCACCGCCAGCCGACGCGCGAGGACTACGACCAACTCGCCATGCAGCTTGCCAAGCGCGGCTGGAGTCCCCTTGACCTCCAGCTCTTCTCGGATGCCCGCTCGCTTGCCCGCGCGGCGCCCGAACGCGTCTGCCGGATGGTGCAGGACTGGTTTGCCGCCCAGCTCGCCGTGAGCGATGAAGAAGTGCAGGTTCGCCTGCTCATCGAGGCCCTGAAGCCGGTCGTCGCCGGCTAAAGCAACGGCCTTGAAATTCACCTTGGTTCGAGGCTACGCGGGAGTGAATTTCAAGTCCAAAGCGCCGGACCTTAAATGCGACCGGCGCGGGCGAATGCGTGCCGGCTTGCCGGTCCCTCCAAGTGCACCTAAGTCATCGCCATGCAGACGACAGCCCAGAACCTTACCAACCGCATCGCCAATCCAACCCGGTTTCTGTCGCTGAGCGCGACCCTGCTGCCCTGGATCGGCGGCCTCGCCGGTGTACTCATCGCTTACGGGCTCTATCTCGCATTCTTCTCGGCCCCGCCCGACTACCAGCAGGGCCAGACCGTAAAGATCATGTTCATCCACGTGCCCTCGGCATGGCTCGCCATGGGCATCTACCTGCTGGTCGCGATATCGAGTTTCGGCCTTCTGGTCTTCCGCCACCCGCTCGCTGATGTCTCCGCCAAGGCCGCCGTGCCGCTCGGCGCCGCGTTCACCTTTCTCGCGCTCGTGACAGGCGCACTGTGGGGCCGGCCGATGTGGGGCGCCTATTGGGTATGGGACGCGCGGCTTACCTCGGTGCTCATTCTCTTCTTTCTCTATCTCGGGCTGATGGCGCTGCGCTCCTCGCTCGATGACGAGGCCCTCGCCGGCAGGCTGACGGCTATCCTCGCCCTGGTCGGCATTGTGCTGCTGCCGATCATCAAGTTCTCCGTCGACTGGTGGAACACGCTGCATCAGCCGGCAAGCGTGCTGCGGCTCGGCGGCCCGAGCATTCACAGCTCGATCCTGGTGCCCCTTCTCGTCATGGCGGCGGGTTTTGCCCTTGCCTTCGTCGCGATGCACCTCATGGCCATGCGCAATGAGATCCTGCGCCGCCGCGTGAAGGCGCTGACGCTCGCGGAGGTGAGCCGCACGGGTGCCAGCCTCTCGGCGGGTGCGAAAGGCTGAAGCATGGACCTCGGACCGCACGCGGCCTTCATCATCGCATCGTACGCAATCGTTGCCGTGGTGATGATCGGGCTCGTCGCGTGGCTCATACTCGATGGCTGGCGTCACCAGCGCGCGCTCGACGCTCTCGAAGCGCGCGGTGTGCGCCGCCGATCGCGCGCCGAGGACAGTGCGCGATGACCGAGCACGCCACCGAGACGCCGCCCGCGCCGCGCAGCAGGCGGCCCCTGCTGATCCTCGCGCCGCTCCTGCTCTTCGGCGCCATGGCCATGATGTTCGCCTTCGCGCTGACCAAGGGCGACCCCGCCAAGCTGCCCTCGGCCCTGATCGGCAAGCCGGCACCGGCTCTCGCCCTGACCGCGATCGAGGGCCTCCAGGAGGGCCCACGCGCCGTGCCGCTGCTCACATCGGAGATGCTGCGGAAAGGCGAGGTGACGGTCGTCAATTTCTGGGCCTCGTGGTGCGGACCGTGTGTCGAGGAGCATCCGCTGCTCATCGAGCTCGAGCAGAAGGCGAAAGTGCCCGTGGTCGGCGTCAACTACAAGGATGCGGCCGCTAATGCCCGCCGCTTCCTGGGACGCTACGGCAATCCGTTCGTCGCGATCGGCGCTGATACGACAGGGCGCACGGCCATCGAGTGGGGCGTCTACGGGATGCCCGAGACCTTCGTTCTCGATGGCCAGGGGCGCATTGCCTACAAGCACGTGGGGCCGATCACGCGCCAGACGCTGGAGCGCACGATCCTGCCGACGATTGCTGAATTGAAGCGACAGAATCCGGGGTCGTAGAGCTGACATCTTCCCCTTCTCCCCGTGAGAACGAGGAGAGGGAATGGATGTGTCACTTACAATTCGTCGTAACGGCCTGGAGTGCCTGCGAGATGCCGGCGAGCGAATAGGTATCCGTCGTCGTCGTGCCGCGCTCGGAGGTGCCCACCACCGTAAGGGTCGAGCCCTTCCGCATGACCTCGAGCAGCTTCAGCTCGTCACCCGCATCGGCGACGTAGGCGCGGTCGCCGTGCACGAACAGCTTGAAGCTCGTATTGCCGACCGCCAGCGTCACCTCGCTGCCGCCCTTGAGCGGATAGCCGACGCGCACGCTCACTTCGGCCTTCACGCCGTCCTTGGGCCAGCTCGAGACATAGACGAAGGCCGGGTTGCGTTTGGCGCTGGCCGGCTCCTGCTTGGTCGGCTGCGCGGTCGCGAAGCAGAGCAGGCTTCCGCCTTCGCCATGCGTAAAGGCCGTCCAGCTCGAGAACGTGCCGATCGATTTGACGTTCTGCGCAAGAGCGATGCTGCCGGCCAGTGCCACCGCCGCCGCCGTGGCAGCGGCGCGCAGCGTGACGGCGCGTGTCCATCCCCGATGAGACATGAACCTGCAATTCTCCATTCCCGTGCGGCGCTCTACCGGCACACTACGTTCACCGACCGACTATTGTTCCCCGCGACGAACGACGCGCCCGCCTTGAATATGCGGCTCGGGTTCGACCATCGCCCCACCCTCGCTCACCGGCCGCGCCGCGAATCGGCCGAGTGAACGCACGCGATCATACATGACGATGGCCCCCGCCATGGCCACGTTGATACAGAACGTAGTCGGTATTTTGACGGTGTAGTCGCAACGCGCAAGCATCTCCGACGACAGCGATCCCCGCTCCGGCCCGAGCACGTAGGCCGCGCGCAGCGGGTGTCGGAAGCTCGGCAGCTCGATCGCCTCGTCGATCAGCTCGACGCCGACCAGCTTGCAGCCCTGCGGCAGGACCATGTCCTCGAGGCGCGCCCAGTTGTAGTGTGGCAGGTGATGGGTGCCCTTGGAGGTATCGGCCGCGGCCTCGCGCGCCTGGTAGGTGGCGCCGACGGTGAAGGTGAAGCTCGCGCCGAAGCCGTGCGCCGATCGCATCAGGTTGCCGACGTTGAGGCTTTTCGATATCCGCTCCGCACCGATGGCAAAATAGCCGCGGTTGACGGGTGACGCGGGGGTGGTGCTCATGGTTGTGCGCTCCCGGCTGGGTGGCCTGTGCCGCTGAAGGATTCCGGAAAGAGGAGGTGTCACAT
>CAUJKI010000559.1 GCA_963205015.1 Pseudomonadota bacterium | reverse complement strand
AGGTGCGGAACGATCGATATGATGCCGGCGCGCGACGTCGAGATTCCCGATGCGGCGGCCGTTCCCATCCAGGTGGATGGAGAACCCATCACGTCACCTGCCCTCAGGATCGTAGCCAATGCGGCGCGCACGCCCATGATCGTCCCGGCGCGCCACGATGAGGCCGGCTCGCTCTAGCTGGCTGGCGCCGGTCCGTCGCCATCGATAGGCCCCTGAACGGCGATTCTCCTTCACTCTCGTAAGGAGGTGTCTTTTGCCAATGAAGTGGGCAATCCCCTGCCGCCTCGCCTGGCCATTGATCGTCGACCATGTTCGCTATTCAGATTTGGCGTATCTGCCAGGGGCGTGCACCACGGGCCTCGACAAGCCGCGCCACCTCTGATTTCCACTAACTATCGATGGCGGAGGTTCCTCGTATGTCCGATCATCCACGTCTCAGCCTGCACGTCCCCGAGCCCGAGTTCAGGCCCGGCGCCAAGCCGGACTTCAGCGGCGTCACCATCCCGCGCGCCGGTACCGTGCGGCGCCCGCCGGTCGACACGGCGCCCGAAGAAATCCGCGACCTCGCCTATTCCATCATCCGCGTGCTCAATCGCGCCGGCGAAGCTGTGGGGCCGTGGGCCGACCAGCTTTCCGACGAAGCACTGCAGGCCGGCCTCAAGACGATGATGAAGGTGCGCGCGTACGACACCCGCATGCAGATGGCGCAGCGTCAAGGGAAGACGTCATTCTATATGCAGTGCACCGGCGAGGAAGCGATCGCGTGCGCCTTCCAGATGGCGCTCGAGCCGGGTGACATGAACTTCCCGACTTACCGCCAGCAGGGCCTGCTCATCGCCTCCGGCTATCCGCTCGTCGATATGATGTGCCAGATCTACTCCAACAGCCGGGATCCCATGAAGGGGCGCCAGCTCCCCGTCATGTACAGCTCCAAGGCGCACGGCTTCTTCTCCATTTCCGGCAATCTCGGCACGCAATACCCGCAGGCGGTCGGCTGGGCCATGGCCTCGGCGATCAAGGGCGACACGTGCATCGCCGCCGGCTGGATCGGCGACGGCTCGACGGCCGAGTCCGATTTTCATTCCGCGCTCGTCTTCGCCTCGACCTACAAGGCACCGGTCGTCCTCAACATCGTCAACAACCAGTGGGCGATCTCGACCTTCCAGGGCATCGCGCGCGGCGGCTCCGGCACGTTCGCGGCGCGCGGGCACGGCTTCGGCATCCCGGCGCTGCGCGTCGACGGCAACGACTATCTTGCGGTCTACGCGGTCGCACGATGGGCGATCGAGCGGGCACGTCGCAACCTCGGCCCGACGCTGATCGAATACGTCACGTACCGCGCAGCGGCGCATTCGACATCCGATGATCCCGCTGCCTACCGCCCGAAGGAGGAATCGGAGGCCTGGCCGCTCGGTGATCCGGTCGAGCGGCTGAAGAACCATCTGATCGTCAAGAAGCTCTGGTCCGAGGAGCGCCACACACAGGCCGTCGCCGAGGTGGAAGCCGAGGTGATCGCCGCGCAGAAGGAGGCCGAGAGCTACGGCACGCTTCACACCGGACCGAAGGCCTCGGGACGCGACATGTTCGTCGATGTGTTCAAGGAGATGCCGCCGCATCTGCGCCGGCAACGGCAGGAAGCAGGATACTAGTGTGATGATCGAGAAATTCGCCACACCGCGCTGCACGGAACGAAGCGAATTTCTCGATCTGAATCACACGAGCGATCCTGTGATTCTAGTGTCCCTTTTGATTCCGAAGTTCGCTCGGGACACCAGCAGCAAGGGATTGCGAACTTCGGAATCTGGACACTAGCCATGCCGACCATGACCATGATCGAGGCGATCCGCGACGCGCACGATGTGATGATGGCGCGCGACGACAATGTCGTCGTGTTCGGCGAGGATGTCGGCTATTTCGGTGGCGTGTTCCGCTGCACGCGCGGGCTTCAGCAGAAATATGGCCGCGCACGCTGCTTCGATACGCCGATCAACGAAAGCGGGATCGTCGGCACGGCGATCGGCATGGCCGCCTACGGGCTCAGGCCCTGCATCGAGATCCAGTTCGCCGACTACATGTATCCCGCGTACGACCAGCTCGTTTCCGAGGCGGCGCGGCTCCGTCATCGCTCGGCCAATGATTTCGCCGCCCCCGTCACGGTGCGGATGCCGACGGGGGGCGGTATCTTCGGCGCGCAGACGCACTCGCAAAGTCCGGAAGCGCTGTTCACGCACGTCTGCGGTCTGAAGACGGTCGTGCCGTCCAATCCCTACGACGCCAAGGGCCTGCTGATTTCCGCAATCGAGTGCGACGACCCTGTGATCTTTCTCGAGCCGAAGCGGCTCTACAATGGCCCCTTCGACGGCCACCACGACCGCCCGGTCGTGCCCTGGGCCAAGCATCCGCTGAGCGAGGTGCCCGAGGGCCACTACTCCGTGCCTCTCGGCGTAGCGTCCATCCGGCGGCCGGGCACGGCGCTTACCGTGCTCGCTTACGGAACGATGGTCTACGTCGCCGAGGCGGCAGCCGCCGAGAGCGGCATCGACGCCGAGATCATCGATCTGCGCACGCTGCTCCCGCTCGATACCGACACGATCGCTGCTTCGGTCGAGAAGACGCGGCGTTGCGTGATCGTCCACGAGGCGACACGCACCAGCGGCTTCGGCGCCGAGCTGTCCGCGACCGTGCAGGAGATGTGCTTCTACCATCTCGAAGCGCCGATCATCCGCGTCACCGGCTGGGACACGCCCTACCCACACGCACAGGAATGGGCATACTTTCCCGGTCCGCAGCGCGTCGGCGAAGCGTTCCGCCGCGTGATGGAGGCATGACATGGCCGAGCGCGTCATCACACTGCCGGATGTCGGCGAAGGCGTCGCCGAGGCCGAAATCGTCGAAGTGCCGGTAAAGATCGGCGATCCAGTGCGAGAGGGCGAGACGCTCGTTTCCGTGATGACGGACAAGGCGACCGTCGAGATCCCGTCGCCGGCCGACGGCCGCGTCGCTTGGATCGGGCCGGAGGTCGGACAGAAGGTCGCTGTCGGATCGGAGCTGGTGAAGTTGGACGTCGCGGGAGACAATGCCGCGCGGGCGCGCAAATCGCCCACAACAGCGAGCTCAACGCTTGCAGATACTCCGTCTCCTGCCGTCACTGTGCCAAGCGGCGAGGAAACCACCTCGAAAACGCCCCCCTCACAGCCCCCGCCTATGCCATCGCCTGCACGTCCGCGCGAGGCCGCTCGTATCCCACCGCAGGCAATGCCCGCAAAGCCCGCCGACCGTCCGCTCGCCGCGCCGGCCATACGCGCCTACGCACGCGATGCCGGCGTGGATCTACGCTTTGTCAAGGGCACTGGCCCCGCCAGCCGCATTCTGCGCGAGGATGTCGACGCCTATCTCGCAACGGCGGCGCGCGGTCCCGTCGCTCCGCACGGTCTGGCCCGCAATACAGGCGTCGAGGAGATCAAGATCATTGGCCTCCGCCGCCGCATCGCCGAACGCATGCAGGATACGGTGCGGCGCATCCCACACTTCTCTTATGTCGAGGAGGTGGATGTCACCGATCTCGAGGCGCTGCGTGCCGACATCAACGAGACTCGCAGGAGCGGACGGCCGCGTCTGACCGTGCTGCCGTTCCTCATGCGCGCGATGGTAACGGCGCTGCGCGACCATCCTCCGCTCAATGCCCGCTATGATGATGCCAACGACACCCTCTACCGCTACGGCGGCGTGCACATCGGCATTGCCACGCAGACATCGAACGGCCTGGTCGTGCCGGTCGTCCAGCACGCCGAGGCGCTGACGATCTGGGACTGCGCGAGCGAGATCGCGCGCCTCAGCGAGGCTGCCCGCTCCGGCATCGCCAAACGCGAGGAGCTGACGGGTTCGACGATCACCCTCACCAGCCTCGGCGCGCTCGGCGGCATCGTATCGACACCCGACATCAACGCGCCGGAGGTGGCGATCATCGGCGTCAACAAGATCGCGATGCGTCCGGTCTGGCGTGGCGCCGCGTTCGAGCCGCGCAAAATTATGAACCTCTCCTCCTCCTTCGATCACCGCATCGTCGACGGCTGGGACGCCGCGCAATTCATCCAGACGCTGCGCGCGCTGCTCGAAGCGCCGGCCAAGATCTTTATGGAGACTTGAATGGATCCGATCTCCTGCGCCGTGCTGGTGCTCGGCGGTGGACCCGGCGGCTACGTGTGCGCGATCCGTGCGGCGCAGCTCGGCCTCGACACCGTGCTCGTCGAAGCGGGCCGCCTCGGCGGTACTTGCCTCAATGTCGGCTGCATCCCGTCGAAGGCGCTCATTCATGCGGCAGACGAATTTCATCTGGCACGCCGCTTCGCCACAGGATCGCCGATTGGCGTCAGCGTTGCCGATCCGCGCATCGACCTGAAGGCGACGATGACCTGGAAGGACGGGATCGTCTCGCGGCTGCGCGGCGGCGTTTACGGTCTCCTGCGCCGCGCCGATATCAAGGTCGTGAACGGCATCGGCATCCTGCGTGACGGCAAGACCTGCGTCGTCGATACCGACATGGGCCGCCAGGAGATCACGGCGGAGCATGTCGTCATCGCGACCGGCTCCGAAAGCGTGCCGCTGCCGGGGCTGCCGTTCGGCGGGCCGGTCGTATCATCCACCGAGGCGCTCGCATTCGAGGACATCCCCGCGCGCCTCGTCGTGGTCGGCGGCGGCTACATAGGACTCGAGCTCGGCACCGCCTACCGCAAGATCGGATCGGAGGTGACAGTGGTCGAGGCGGCGGAGCGCATACTGCCGCAGTACGACGCCGAGCTGACCCGCCGTGTGATGGCGCGTCTCGGCAAGCTCGGTGTCGAGGTGCTGCTCAATGCCAAGGCAATGGGGATCGATCGCTCGGGCCCTGCGCTCCGGATCGAGCGCGGCGACGGCGGCGAACAGCGGCTACCCGCGGACAAAATCCTCGTCACTATCGGGCGGCGGCCGCGGCTCGCCGGCTTCGGCCTCGAGGAACTGGACCTGCGCATGAGCGGCAACGCCATCGAGATCGACGACCAATGCCGCACCTCGATGCGCAATGTCTGGGCGGTCGGCGACGTGACCGGCGAGCCGATGCTGGAGCATCGCGCGGTGGCGCAGGCCGAGATGGTGGCCGAGATCATCGCGGGCGAGAAGCGGTCCTTCGACAAGGTCGCGATACCTGCCGTCTGCTTCACCGATCCTGAGATCGTGACAGCGGGACTCTCACCTGATGCAGCGCGCGCCGCCGGCTTCCAGATCAAGTTGGCGAGCTTTCCGTTTACCGCCAATGGCCGCGCCATGACGCTCGAAGCGGAGGACGGCTTCGTGCGCATTGTCGCGCGCGCGGACAATCATGTCGTCCTCGGCTTGCAGGCCGTCGGCCAAGGTGTCTCGGAGTTGTCGGCAGGCTTCGCGCTGGCGCTGGAGATGGGCGCGACAATCGAGGACATCGCCGCGACCGTCCATGTCCATCCGACACTCGGCGAATGCCTACGCGAAGCCGCGCTCGTCGCACTCGGGCAAGGACTGCATGCCTGAGCCCTTAGGCCATCCGCGCAGCCCGCGTTATGTGACCTCGGCGGCTGGTCGCTCGGGCGTTGCTGAAGAAAAGCAATTTGGCATAGTCTGGCTTGATGCTTCGCGCGCGCCTGCGCAGCGGCTCGAACTCAGGCACAAGGCCACAATGTCATGCAGCCCATTCCAGCCGATATCTTCACCGAGCCCACTGATTTCTCTCCGGACGGCCTCGCCAACCTCGGGCCGTTGCGGCGGCTGGCCGGTGTCTGGCAGGCGGACAAGGGCATAGACATCAATCCCAAAGCCCAGGGACCGGAACACCGCATCTTTCGCGAGCACATCCGAATGGATCCGATCGACCCGCAGACGAACGGGCCCCAGCTCTTCTACGGCCTGCGCTATCACATCCACATCAATACGCCCGAGGAGGACATCACGTTTCACGATCAGGTCGGGTACTGGCTTTGGGAGCCTGCGACCGGCTTGATCCTGCAGAGCGTGACAATTCCGCGGGGCCAGGTCCTGCTCGCCGCGGGTCATGGCAAGCCGGACGACAAGAAAATCTCCGTGTCGGCGACGCGCGGCGATACGCGCTACGGGATCTGCTCAAATGAATTCCTGGACGAGGCCTTCCGCACGACCAGCTATCGTTGCGACATCACCTTCAACGATGACGGAAGCTGGACATACGATATCGAAACGGATCTCCTGGTCAAAGGACGCGACCAGCCGTTCAATCACCACGACACGAACACCTTGAAGCTGATCGAGGCGCCGACGCTCAATCCCCTGGCTCAAGTCCTGAACCAGCGCGCCAAAAAGAGCGGGCATACGGGCAACCCGTCGTAGTCGTGCTATCGCCGTTGCTGCTTCTCGCGCGCCTCTTCCTCTTGGATCGTCAGAACGGCCTCGGGAATGGCTTCGAGCCGCGCCCTCGGTATCGGATCGCCGCTCGCGTCCGAAAATCCGTAGGTCCCTTCGTCGATCTTCGCGAGCGCCCGCTCGATGGCATGCAGGCGGTGTGCTTCGACGACATTCACAGCTTCATCCACTTCGCTTTGCGCCATCTGCTGCGCGTCGTCCTCGATCTCCTTGGCCTCATCAACCTTGGTTGCGCGCTGAAGAGCCGTTCGAGCGGCGTCCGTGCCCATAAGCTGATCGCGCATGGCAACGAGACGCTTGCGCTGCTGTGCCAGAAAGGCGGGATCACCTTTGGCTTTCTGCTTGCTCATCGATCCTCCATGGAGCGCCAGAGTGGACAGACCGCGAGCTTACCGGCTTTTTCGGATCTGGCGAAAAGCGCGTGCATCTCGTCCGTCTAAAGACCGCAAGCGGTCCGCAGGCTCGTGCCACGGTCTGAGACGGGTCAACGCTGTGCCGGATTAGCGCCTCAAGCTATTGAAACAATTGGATAGATAGCGATCATCGTATTTTTAGCCGGCCCGCGCTGACGACCCACAATCCTCGATTGTCGGCCGGCAGATCGCCTGAAGCTGATCCTGGCCCGGCAGGACATGTTGATACCGTCAGGAGGTTTGTCGGCGCAAAGAAGAGAAACGTCCGCGAAGGCGTGAGCACAGCAAAGCTGAGCTCAAGGCACTGACAGTGATCGCGGTCGATCCTTCGGCGATCCGGCAATCGGTCTTTGAGATCACACGCAGCGCCCCACCTTCCCTGCGCGGATCTCTGCGCAAGCTTAGGTTCATTCCGACAAACCATGTCACTGAGTAAAACACTTTGTCGCGAGACCGCCATCTATCGAGTAGCGATAGCCCGATCCCTAGCTGACGACAGGCAGTTGCTGAAGAGCAACTAAGCGGGACCGCACCACGCGCCTCGCGACAGATCCACTTGTAACTTCTTGTGAGACACAAGAACTCGAAGGGCCGTCATATGAAGCAGATTTCTCGTCGGAAATTCGTCGCGGGAATGGCCGGTGGACTTGGCGCGATGGTCGCCACGCGGGGCGCCCTGGCACAAAACAAAGTCCTTCACGTGATCGGGTATACAGATATCCGTGACGTCATTGCCAAGGTATGGGTCGCCCCGTTCGAAAAGGCAACGGGCGTAAAGGTGCAATTCTTTCCCGCTGGCGGGACGGAATTGGTGGGCAAGGTCCGGGCGGAGCAGAGCAAGCCCACCTATAGCGTGATGCTGACGGATGACTGGCTGATCAACTATGCGCGGCGCTTCGATCTGGTGCAGCCGCTGCCCAAGGACAAGATGCCAGCCCTTGCGGACGTGGACCCCTCCTTGCAGTTCGAGGATGGGAATGGCGTTGCCATTCTGGTTCTTCTTACCGGGCTCGCATTCAATTCATCCATCAAGCCGCCGGCATCGTGGTCAGATCTTTGGCGGCCGGAGTTCAAGCGCTCCATTCTCATCCCCCCGAGCTCGTTCGCTACCAGCAGCATGCTTCTCACGATGGCTGCCTCGATCAAAAGCGGTAAGCCGATTGAAAAAGCTCAGTACGACCTCGATCCAGGATATGAATATCTCAAGGAATTGAAGCCGAACTTCCTGACGATCTACTCGAATACGAGCATCGCCCTGAACCTTCTGGTCCAGGGTGAAGCCAAGGCGGCTGCGCCGTTCTATGCAAAGAACGTATTCCGGCATGCCGATGCCGGCGCTAAGATCAGCTTGACCGTACCGAAGGAAGGCGGGTTCGTCGGCCTCAACGGAGCCGCGCTGATCAAGAACGCGCCAGAACCGGAACTCGGCGCCCAGTTCATCAATTTCGGGCTCACGGCGGAAGTTCAGAGGGCGTTGGCCGAAGGCTGCATCGCCGGCTCCGTCAACCGTCGCGTAGAGCTTCCAGCCAGCATGGCCGACCGGGCACCCATCAACCAAGAGGCTATTCGGAAGCTTCACAAGCTCGACTGGGTGTCCTTCAACGATCGACGCTCCGATCTGCTCGATCGCTGGAATCGCGAAATCGCCAGCTGAGCCCCGTAATTCCGGCCGCGATAACACTCGACAAAGCCCAGGGCGGCACGCCCTGGGCCGGATAGCGACATGGAACAGAATTCCAACGCATCGGTCGCCGGAGAGATTGAT
>CAUJKI010000558.1 GCA_963205015.1 Pseudomonadota bacterium | reverse complement strand
CGCGCGCCAGCATGTGATGGAGCGCTTCGATCCCGGTGAGGCACTCGCCATCATCGAGCGCGAGCGCGTGACGACCGTCTATCTCGCCCCGACGATGGTCTACAAGCTGCTCGACCATGAAGACATCGGGCGACGTGATCTCTCGAGTTTGCGGATGCTGCGGTACGGTGGTGCCCCTATGGCCGCAGAGCGCGCAAAGGAAGCGATCGCGCGCTTCGGTCCTGTCCTCGCGCAGGCCTACGGCCAATGGGAAGCACCGCAGATTTTCACCGTCTTCACGCGCGAACAGCACGTCGAAGCCCTGGAGACCGGCAAGTTGCACCGTCTGATGTCGGCCGGGATGGCTATGACTTACGCCGAGGTCGGAATCATGGACGACGCCGGCAACTTACTTCCCCCCGGCAGCGAAGGAGAGATCGTCACCGCCGGGGATCACCTGATGGTCGGCTATCTCAACCAGCCCGAGGAGACGGCTGCGCTCCGCGTCGGAAAATGGCAGCGGACCGGCGACATCGGCCGCATGGACGCAGATGGCTACATCTATCTGACCGACCGCAAGAAGGACTTCATCATCACCGGCGGCAACAATGTTTATCCGCGAGAGATCGAAGAAGTTCTCTATGCGCACCCGAGCGTGCACGAGGCGGTCGCGGTCGGAATACCCGATCAGACGTGGGGCGAAACCGTCCACGCAGTCGTCGTGCTCAAGGACGGCCAATCGACCGAGCCTGATGTACTGCTCGAATGGTGCCGCACCCGCCTCCCGACGGACAAGCGGCCGCGATCGATCTCATTCATGAGCGATCTGCCCAAGAGCGCCTACGGAAAGATCCTGCGCCGAGAGGTGCGAGACCCGTTCTGGAAAGGAATGGCACGAAGAATCTAAATGAAGGCGCCGCTCGAGCGCCGATAAAGCTAGCGGAGGAAACATGTACAGAATCGTTAGAAAGCTGATCGCCAGCGCCTTGGCCTTCGCCATTACGGGGCCTGCGTTCGCGCAATCGGAGTTCAAGATCGCGCGGCAATTCGGCATTGGCTATCTCCAATTCATTCTGATGGAGCATGAGAAGCTCATCGAGAAGCACGCCAAGGCTGAAGGCGTACCCGATCTGAATGTCAAATGGATGCAAGTATCGGGCGGAAGCACCATCAACGACGGCCTTATCTCCGGAAGCCTCGATGCGGCAGCCGTCGGCACTCCACCGCTTATTGTTTTGTGGGCGAAGACCAATGGAGCGGTGCGCGCCGTATCGGCGATGAACTCCTACCCGATGTACCTGAACACGCGGAATCCCGACATCAAGTCGATCAAGGATTTCGCCGATCCAAGCCGGATCGCCGTCCCCGCGGTCAAGGTATCGTCGCAGGCAATTGCACTGCAGATGGCTGCTGCAAAGGCTTTCGGTGACTCGGAATATCAGAAGCTGGACAGGTTCACCGTCTCAATGCGGCACCCCGATGCCGTCGCCGCCATGCTGTCCGGCTCCACGGGCATCGACACGCATTTCACGAACGAGCCCTTCTCGACGATCGAGCTGAAAGATCCGAAGATCCGGACGATCATCAACTCGTACGAGATCTACGGCGGTCCTGCGACGGCAGTGGTCGCCGTCACGAGCGAGCGCTTCCGCAAGGAAAGCCCGAAAGCCTACATGGCTTTCTACAAAGCGCTCGAAGAAGCAACGAACATGATCAACGCCGACAAACCCAAGGTCGCCGCGATCTATCTTGAGGTCACCAAGGATAAGAGCCTCAAGCCGGACGAGATCGTCGAGATCATCAAGAACCCCGACTTCATCTTCACGCTGGCGCCGCAGAACATCATGCAGACCGCACTGTTCATGCACAAAGCCGGCTCGATCAAGGTCAAGGCATCCTCCTGGAAGGACTTGTTCTTCCCCGAAGTTCACACGCTCAATGGAAGCTGAGGCATGACGGCACTACGGACACGCGGCTGCGCGGCGAGCGCCTACACACTGCCGGAGTTCGAGCGAACAGGTCCAGGAGACGAAGTGGTCCTGATTGGCGGCCGCTGCGTCGATTGCGGCGCCACGCTCTTCCCTGTCCGACAGCGTTGTACATCATGCTTCGGCCCGCGCATCGAGAAGGCGTCGTTTCCCGGAGAAGGGCGCGTTGTCAGCTTCACCATCGTACGCCAGGCGCCGAGCGGCTATTTCGGCCCCGTACCTTATGTGGTCGGCAACGTTGCTCTGAGCGATGGGATCTCGGCGCTGTGTCCGCTTACTGGAAGAGATGTCGAAGCATGGCATACGGGCGATGCGGTATCGGCATTCGCGCTCAATGTGAAGGTCTCCGATACTGCCAATCGTGATGTGCTGGCATTTCGGCCGTCGACGGGGCCTGAGAAGAGGAAATGACGATGCAGCCTTCCATCATCGGCGTCGGGATGACGAAGTTCGGCCGCTATCCGGATCGCTCGGTCGAGTCGATCGCGGCTGAAGCGATCTGCCGGGCACTGGATGATGCCGGGATCGAATGGACCGATGTCCAGCAGGTTTATGCCGCTCATGTCCAGCAGGGCGTGGCGGCGGGTCAGCGCGTCATGCGCGAAATGGGGGCAACGGGCGTACCGGTCCTCAACGTCGAGAACTGCTCGGCGGCCGGCTCGACGGCCGTGCGTGAGGCGGTGAATTCACTGCGCGCCGGCGCGAACGACGTCATCCTAATCGTCGGTTTCGAGAAAATGCAGCCGGGCCTGCTGCTCAACGTAACCCCTAGCGAAGACCCGCAGGTCGCGATGGGGCTGACGGTGCTGCCCATGCGCTATTCGCTGCTCGCTGTTCAGCACATGGCAAACTACGGCTCGAAGCCCGAGCACTTCGCCGAGATCTCGGTCAAGAATCACGCGCATGCCGTGCACAACCCCTATGCGCAATACCCGAAGCCGATGTCGCTCGAAGAGGTCATGCAATCGCGCATGATATGCGACCCCATCACGAAGCTGCAGTGCAGCCCTGTGACCGATGGCGCGACCGCCGTCGTCATGGCTTCCGAGCGCTTCGTCGCGAAGCACGGCCGCAGTCGCGCGGTGCGTGTCCTCGGATCCGGCCTCACATCCGATCGCGACCTTGCCGTCAACAATCTCCACACGACGGATGTGATCGAGCGGGCGGCAGCTGTGGCCTACGAGAACGCTGGCCTCGGACCCGAGAACATCGATACGGCCGAAGTGCACGACTGCTTCACCGTTGCCGAGGTGGTCAGCTACGAAGCTCTCGGATTCTGCCCGAAAGGCGAAGGTGCACGCCTTGTTGAGGAGCGCAGCACATGGGTCGGCGGCGATTTGCCGGTGAATCCAGGTGGCGGTCTCCTCGCGAGAGGGCACCCGCTCGGCGCGACCGGCCTCGCCCAGATGGCGGAAGTTGT
>CAUJKI010000557.1 GCA_963205015.1 Pseudomonadota bacterium | reverse complement strand
TGCAAACCCGATCGAACGCGCGTTCCATGAACGCGCGTTCAGGGTTTGTCAGGTCGATGCGCTTGTTCGCCGCGCCTGTTGAAGCGCCGACGAAGTGTGGGGGCGAAGCAAGCTTGGGGCGGCGGCGGAACGCCGCCGCGCCAGGCGACGCTGGTTCGCGGCCGGGGGAGCTTGCCGCAGTGCACTGGCAGGACCTTTTATGGGAGACGGGGATGGGGATGCCGGAGTCGGTCGTGCCGAGTGTGTCGCATCGGTAGTGGATATGCGGCGGGCCGCGTATCTACTGGTCGCGCGGCATATAGAGTCGGCCGTCTCGGCCAGCATCGAGGAAAGAGACGCGATCCAAGGCGAAGCCGGTGTCGTGTGGATCCGCCGATCGGATCGGGGTGAAGAACGCGGGGATGGTGAGATCGAAGCCGGACCTCGGCGGGTGCCTCATCGCGCGGGCGAGGTGCCTCACAGCCGCGTATCTAAAAGTCGCACGGCTCTACTCATCTGGTCGTCGCCGCGCGCTCCGAGGAAGAAGACGTGGCGCACGGCAGGGCGTTGATCGCGCGGAGACGGGTATCCGCTGCACGGACCCCGCGTTGATGACCGGTTCGGCGGGTAGCAGAACTGCCACCGCGAGCGCGCGCGAGCGCGTTGCCGGAGGCGGTGATGAAGAGGACAAGGACGGAGAACGAGTGGCGGACGCTGGTGCAGGATCTCGAAGGTTCGGGTGCGAGCACGCGGGACTTCGCGGAGCGACATGGCCTCAACAGACGGACGGTAGTGTGGTGGCGATCCTACTTCCGGCGTCGTGATCGCGAGGCCAAGAGGTCGGCGCCAGTCGTTCAGTTCGCGACGGTCCAACGGAGCGTCGCGCGGGCGAGTGCGCGCTCCGAGACGGGCGTGACGGGGCTCGCCATCTTCTCGGGCGGCGTTCGGATCGGGGTGCAGCCCGGCTTCGACCCAGAGACACTGACGGCGTTGCTCGACGTTCTCGATGCTCGTCACGAGGGACGGCGATGATTCCGCACGGGGTCGAGATCTTCGTCGCCGTCGCGCCGATCGACATGCGTTGGAGCTTCGAACGACTGGCGTGCCTCGTCGAGGGGCAGCTCGGCCGGAGTGCACGGAGTCGAGCGCTCTTCATGTTCTTCGGCAAGCGGCGCGACGCTTTGAAGCTCCTGTTCTTCGATGGCACGGGGCTCTGCATCTTCTACAAGCGGCTCGACCGGGGCACGTTCAAGGCGCCCGAGCCCGGCACCGACGGGCGCGCGAGCTTCGAGATCGACGAGGGCGCGCTCGAGGACCTGCTCGATGGCATCGCGCTCGACACGACAAGTCCGAAGCGCCCTCGCAAGAAGACTTCGAAGACCGTCGTGCATTGAAGATGGGTGTCCATGTCGATTAGGGATCGACAACCGGATCCGAGACGAATATGCCTTGCGCATGTCGTCCCTCGAGTCGCCCGTCAGCACCACGCCGCATGAGCGTATCGCCGCTCTGGAGGCTGCCGTGACGGCCCTCATCAAGGAGCGCGATCGAGTCACGGAAGAGCGCGACAAACTCCGCAAGGCATACGAGCGGGTCTTGGAAGAGCTCCAGCTCCTTCGTCGCCGGATCTTCGTCGCGACGGCCGAGCGGGTCGACACCTCGCAGCTGCTGCTCGACTTCGCCAAGAAGCAGGCGGAGCTCGACGCGCTCGCCGGCGCCCTTCCGAAGGAGGACGTCGAGTCCTCGGGGGCTCCGCCAGGTGCCAGCTCGCCCGCGGAGCCGGGCCCGGGCGGCAAGACGCCGCGGCCCAAGCCCACGGGACGGCGCGACGTGAGTGCGCTCGAGCACCTACCCCAAGAGCGGCTCGAGCTCACCGACCCCGACCTCGAGGGCAAGGCCGAGCGGATCGGATTCGAGGAGAGCTCGAAGCTGGGCTATCGCCGCGGTGGCCTTGTGCGCGTCGTCATTGCGCGCGCCAAGTACAAGGTCGCGGGCCCCGCCGGCGTGACCCTCGATACCACCCCGATGCCGCCCGAGTCTTTCCAGCGCTCGCTGGCTGCTCCGTCGCTCATCGCGCACGTCATCACCGACAAGTTCTGCGATGGCCTCCCGCTCTATCGCCAGGAGGATCGCTTCAAGCGACTGGGGGTCGACATCGACCGCGGTACGATGTCCCGCTGGGTCGCGGACGCGGGCGCGCTGCTCGGAGCCACGGTCATCGAGGCGATGCGCAAGGACGCGTTCGCGACCGCCTTCTGCCTGGCGACCGACGCCACGGGCGTCGCCATCCAGCCCGAGCCGGCCGCCGACAAGAAGCGTCAGCCGTGCCGGCGCGGACACTTCTTCGTCGTCATCGCCGACCGCGATCACGTCTTCTTCGACTACCAGCCCCGCGAGACGAGCGCCGCGGTCGGCCGTATGTTCCACGGCTTCTCGGGGTACATCCAGGCCGACGCCAAGAGCGTCTACGACGTCCTCTTCGTGCCGCCCCCGGAGCGACCACCGCCCCAAGATGGGGCCGACCCGGACCTCGCCGAGCGGTTCGAAGTCGGATGTTGGTCCCATGCTCGACGCAAGTTCTGGGAGGCCGCGATCGCCAAGGTCGAAGTGGCGCGTGAGGCGTTGTTCCGCATCGCTCGCTTCTTCGAGCGCGATGCCGGCTGGAAGGGCAAGCCTCCGGCGACCATCAAGGACCTGCGCAACAAGCACCTGCGGCCCGAGCTCGAGTCGTTCTTCGCGTGGGCCGAGGTCGAGTATGCCAAGGTCAAGGACCAGCGCGGCAGTCTTCGCTCGGCCTTCGGGTACGCCGTTCGTCAGCGCAACGCGCTGATGCGCGTCCTCGACGACGGTCGACTCAAGCTCGACAACAACCGCAGTGAGCGGGCCCTGCGCGCCGTCGCCGTCGGCAGGAAGAACTGGCTCTTCATCGGCAGCGACGACCATGCCGACGCCGCGGGCCACCTCCTGTCGGCCATCGCTTCCGCCCGCCTTCACTACCTCGATCCCGAGGTCTACCTCCGCGAGCTCCTGCGCGTCCTCCCGCACTGGCCCAAGAGCCGCCACCTCGAGCTCAGCCCGAAGTACTGGGCCACCACTCGAACGCGTCTCGACGCGGCGCAGCTCGCCGCCGAGCTCGGTCCCCTCACGGTGCCCCCGGTGCCCGAGCAAGAGCCGGTAACGAACTGAACGCATCGACGTGTCCACGACCCGAGCGTGCCTCGGTCGCCGTCAGGACGCGATACGGGGTTCGTGCATCGCATACGGAGACGGAGCTCGCATACGACGATGCTCGTGTCATACACCTCTTCATTCGCGGTGGCTGCACGACCGCCTCAGGCGTCTCCCCATCCACGTCGCTCCCTCTCGCGCCAGCGGTTTCGAGGTTCCGCCCGACGATGCCAACGCAGGTGTCGGCGGAGCGGGTCGTCGGGGTTCGGGTATTGGGGTTGTCTCGAGGTCAATGCCGTGACTGCATGCTCAGGGCTACCCATCGATGTTCGCTCGCGCTCGACTCGACATCGGGGCCGAGTTCGGGCTACTATCATCGCATGCTTCTGTTCGACTCACGCGGTTCGTATGGCTGGATTCTGGTTGCTCCCGTGACAGCGATGCTGTCATCTTGCACCGCGGAGACGTGGGCTCAACTGAATCGCGACCTCGACGCCGTCGCAGAGAAGCAGGCTGCTGACGAACGCGCTCGGCTTGAAGCAGAAGAACAGCGCTGCGCTCGAAGGCCTTCGGGAGCATACCTCGTTGGCCTTCTATCGCTCTCCGTGACCCCGAGGAAGCCGGATGGGAGCACGTGGGATGCGGATCTACGAGGCACAGAGAAGTTCGTCG
>CAUJKI010000556.1 GCA_963205015.1 Pseudomonadota bacterium | reverse complement strand
CTCGATCGTCACGGCCGTCGTCATTGTGACGGTCGGCATGATCCCGTTTCTCGGCCTTGTTGTGCCCAATCTTGTTAGCCTCGCGCTTGGAGATAATGTGCGCCGCGCGTTGCCGTGGGTCGCACTGCTCGGTGCAGGGTTGGTTCTTGCCTGCGACATCATAGGGCGCATCGTCAACGCGCCCTATGAAGTCCCGGTCGGGACCATGCTTGGGATCATCGCCAGCGCGCTCTTCCTCTATCTTCTCCTGCGCAGGAATGCCCACCTTGCCTGACATGAGCCGGCAGAGGACAATCTCGGTGCTTCTGGGGCTCGCAGCCATCAGCGCAGTCGCTTGCCTCGCCTTCATGACCGTCGGCGCCAAAGGACCATGGAGCTTCGTCCTGCCATTTCGCGGCGCAAAGCTCGCGGCCATGATACTCGTCGCATACGCCATCGCGGTTTCGACGGTGCTCTTTCAAACCGTCACGGCCAACCGCATTCTGACGCCCGCCATCATGGGGCTCGACACGCTCTACATTCTCGTCCAGACCTTCCTCGTGTTCGTCATTGGCAGCAGCCGCACGGTCGCAATCTCTCCATCGGTGCTCTTTCTGGTTCAGGCTGTGGCCATGATCGGCTTTTCGGTCATGCTCTACGCCTGGCTCTTTTCGGGGCGCACGCAAAGCCTGCATCTCGTCATGCTCGTCGGCCTGGTGCTCGGCGTGCTGTTCCGCAGTCTCTCGAGCCTCATGCATCGGATCATGGCGCCCAACGAATTCGTCGTGCTGCAGGATCGCCTGTTCGCAAACTTCAACACGATCGACAGCAAGGTGCTCGCCGTCGCGGCGCTTGCCGTATTGGCGGCATCGACGCTCGGTTGGCGCAAGCTGCGCACGTTCGACGTGCTTCTTCTTGGGCGAGATAGTGCCATTGCCCTTGGCGTCGACTACAAGGCGACTGTCTCCCTCGTCCTTATCATCGTCGCCATTCTGGTATCCGTGTCGACGGCTCTGGTAGGCCCGACGACTTTCTTCGGCCTGCTCGTCGCGAGCCTTGCCCATCGCTTCACGAACCCGGAGAGACACGCCCTCCTCCTCCCCATGGCCGTCCTGCTCGCCATACTCCTGCTCGTTGGGGGGCAAATCATCCTCGAGAGGATCTTCGCCTTTGATACAGCCCTCAGCATCATCATCGAGTTTGCCGGTGGCATAGCCTTCATTCTTCTCGTTCTGCGGAGTCCATCGCGATGATCGTCGCGCGCAATCTCACAAAGGCCTACGGCGGGGTGCGCGCTGTCCGCGATGTCTCCCTCACGATTCCGCGCGGAGGCGTAACTTCGATCATCGGCCCGAACGGCGCCGGGAAATCCACGCTTCTGGGCCTCCTGAGCCGGCTGCAGACGGCAACCTCGGGCTCGGTTCACGTTGATGAACTCGATGTCGCAAAGGCGCCGAGCGATGTGCTCGCCAGGCGCCTGTCCATTCTCCGGCAGGACAACCATTTGGTTGCGCGGCTCACGGTGCGCGATCTCGTGGCCTTCGGCAGGTTTCCCCATTCACGCGGGCGTCTGACCGGGGAGGATCAGCGTAGGATCACCGAAGCCATCCGCTATCTGGACCTCGAAGCACTCTCAGACCGCTTTCTCGACGAGATGTCGGGCGGGCAGCGCCAGCGCGCGTTCGTGGCGATGGTCCTGTGCCAGGATACGGACTACGTCCTGCTCGACGAGCCGCTGAACAACCTTGATATGCGGTACGCCGCCGGCATGATGAAGCTCGTCCGCAGGATCGCCGACGACCTCGGCAAGACCTTCATTCTCGTCCTGCACGACATCAACTTCGCCTCGATCTACTCCGACAACATCGTCGCCATGCGCGACGGGGTCGTAATCAGGCAGGGTCCGCCCGGCGAGATTCTGCAAGGCGCCGTGCTCCGGGAAATCTTCGGCATCGATATTCCGGTTCATGAGATCGACGGACGGCGGATCGGCCTCTACTATTTCTAGCTGCGCCTCAGCCGCCCTCGTTCCACTCCAGCCTTTGCAGCTTCTCGCGGAAAGCGAAGCGAACGATATGGGCATCGATCACGGCCTTGAGACGCTTCTAGAGCGCCTCGTCGGCATCCTCGATCTCGAAGTGGAGAACGTTCTCCACCGCGCGCATATTCAGTGATCCATAGGGCATCGCTGCCCAGCCCCGCTCCGCGTCGTAACGGACTTCCACCTTGTGCGCAAAATGCTTGCACATGGCCTGCAGATAGCGCGATGCGCGGTCGCTGGCGAGGCGACTGGTTGCTTTCGGCACTTCGCTCCCTCCTTGCCAAAGGAGCCGTTCATACAACGCGTCGCCTGCCGCCGACGCTCGAGAGGCGGACACGGACGCCGGGCTTCCCGGCGTCCGTGTCCTTAGTCTTTCCTGGACGGATGGTCGAGTGTGCTCCTCGTCATGCGATCCGGCTAGAACTCGACCTTTCCAGAGAGCAGGAAAGTCCGGCCCGGCGAGGCGAGCGGCACGATGACGCCGCCAACCGCAGTCGCACGATCCACGTAGTATGTGTCGAAGATGTTGGCGACCTCCGCCCGCAAGGTCAGGTTCGGTACGGCGGTCGGCTGCCACTGCACGAACGCGTTGTGGACACCATAGCCCTGCAATGTGCCGTACGGCACTCCGCCGGGGCCGATCAGGTCCTTGATCTTCTCGTAGTCGAAGGCGAACTGTGAAACGAAGCCGACGACGACGCCAGTGCCCGCGAACTCGTAGTGCCCATATGCCTTCAGGATGTCACCGAAGGGCGTGCCATAGTAGAAGTGGTTCGTTGTGAGAGGCCCACCGCCGACCGTCGTCTCGGTGTGCGTATAGGCGACGCCGAGCTGGGCATGGCGCCATGTGTACTTGGCCATGAGGTCGACGCCTTTGCTCACTATGTCGCCGTCGTTCGCGACGGGATTGCAGTTCGGACAGACGGGATCGATGATCCGCGTATGGAAGTAGCTGGCCTCTGCGACGAAGCCGCCGTCCGTGAACTGCAGGCCAGCCTTGAGCTTCTGGCCGTACTGCGGATCAAGCCCAGGTGCATAGGCAGGAATGGCGCCGCGAATGAGGAAGGATTCGTAGAGCGGGACGCCGCCAAAGCTGTAGCCATAGGAGGCCTTGGCCATCCAGTTTCGCGTGAGGTCGTACTCCACCGCGATATTCGGACTGACGCCTGTATTCTCCTGATCGCTGCCATCCGCAGCTTCGAGCTTGTTAATATCGAGGCGCACGCCCGTCGAGATGCGCAGTTGCTGCCATGGCGAGAAGCGGTACTGCGCATAGGCGCCGAAATTCGTCAGGCGCTCGCCGTACAGGGGATTGGCGCCGAAGTGATCGACGATCGTCTCGTCGCGATAGAAGTCCACGCCCGTCGTCAGCTTGCCCGGTCCGACGACGAATGTGTTCTGTGCCTTGCCGCCGATGCTCTCGAAATCGCCGCGGCCGAAGGCAATGCACGTTCCCGCAACGGATCCGATCGCGCAGGAGCCCGTCGGAGGCCGATAGAGAGTCGTCTTGTTCGAATAGAACGAGACCTCTGGATCGTACCAGTCCGTGCGCTGTGTCGTCCGGTATTGGAAGGTGTACGTATCCCGCTTCGTCTCGTTGAAGCTGTAGGGAATGGCGAAACCCGGGATCATCGCAAAATTGGCACGGAAGGGTCGGATGCCCTCGTCCTGGATGTGCTCGGCCGAGAACGAGATGCGGTGGCCGCTCGGCGCCTCGTAGGCAATCTTGCCGAGGTAGTTCACGAGATCGACGTCCGATGCGACGACCGTGTCGCCGCGGCCGTCCTTGTAGGCGTCGCCATCGGCCCATGCACCGTAGCCGACGAACTCGAAGCCGTTGGCCTTGCCATACAGCGCGCCCGAGCGGCGGAACGTGTGTGCGTTGGTATCGTAGGAAAGCGCTGCAAAGCCGCCGAAGCTTCTCCCGGGCAACAGTAGATCGGCAGCATCCTTTGTCGTGTACCGGATTGCGCCGCCGAGCGCATGCGGCCCGGCATCCGCGCTCGCGGCTCCGGCATCGATCGCGACGCCCTTGAGCATGGCCGGATCGATCAGGTTGTTGGAGTTGTGATGAAAGCCGCTGCGCTGGGGTTGACGGGCGCCATCGATCTGAACGTTCAGCAGCGTATCTTCGATGCCATGGACATAGACCTTGGTGCTCGCCGGCGTAGTGCCGCCCGTCGCAACCACGGATTGATCCGCAAAGAGGCCCTGCAGACTCTGAGGCTGGCGGCGATTGAGCTCCGTACCCGTGATGGTGACGTCCGCACCGACGGTGAGAGGCGACGCCGGTGCGGGCTCTTCGACCACGATCCCCGGCGGTGGGGTTGTTGGAGCAGGTGCCCGCTTGGCCGTACGTTGCGCTGATTTCTTTTTCGTCGTCTCGACCTTAACCTGCGGCAGCGTCAGCGGCTGCTGCGTCGTCTGGGCGAGCGCGGCGCTCAATCCCAGCGACAGAGTGCTCGCGCCGAAGGCCACGGCGGCACCGAGCAGGAGATGGCGCTGGCGTAGCGCTCCCTCGATCATCTTCATCATTCTCCCCCAACTTCCCCCGAGTCATCATATACTTGACTCGCATAGTATAGTTAGTAGTCTGCCATCCCAGTGTCCACAAAGGGGCCTTTGCGCGATGGGCGAACTCCTTTGCCGGACCGGCAAATCCTGAGAGGCGCTGCGGATGGTGCCCTTATGTGGCCCGCGGGCATCAGCTCATGAGGTCAGCGGGCACGCGAGGGATTGAGCAGTTGGGCGAGCGCAGGACGTTTCGAACAGGGGGGATCGCATCCCGCACGGGTGGCGGCCTGCTGCCGGTATCCATTGCCGCAACGGCAGCCGGAGAGCCTGCCCTCGAGGGCTCCTTCATAGCCCGCCAGCTTCGATCGGGCATTTTCCTGCACGCCACCGATGTTCGCGAGCACGAGTTCATCAGCCGCTTTGAAGTCGATCCCGATATCATCGTGTTCGTAGTGCTTGATGGTACGCTCGTATTCGACGTCGACGACCGGCCGTTCCGCGCCGCTGATCGCGGGCATTGCAGCGATGCCGGCGACTGCATCGCGCTCAGACGGCGGGAGCACGCCTACGTCGTGCGCAAGGGGCTGGCAGGTCAGCGCATCAGGAAGGTTGCCGTATCGGTGAGCGGCGACTGGCTGCAGGATCTTGCGAACGGACTTGGCGGGCCGGCATTGCGGCAGTTCACAGGCGCTCATCTTGCTCATGCCGGATGGCGCGCGACGCCGAGATTGCGCGCTCTCGCCGAGCAGGTTCTCAATCCTCCCGAATTGATGCCGCTCCTGCAGGACATGTATATCGAGAGCCGTTGTATCGAGATACTCGGCGAAGCCTTCGCGACGCTTGGCGGTGATGCTTCCGTCCTGCTGGATGCCGGCCAGTCGACGCGGGACGTGCTGAAGGCGCGGGCCGCGCGAGACTACATCGAGGCCCACCTCGACAAGGCGCTCACGCTTTCGGACATCGCACGAGAGGTGGGCGTCAGCGTGAGCTCCCTGCAGAGAAGCTTCAGGGCCGTCTACGGCAACACGGTCGTCGACTACCTACGCACGCGTAAACTCGAAGGTGCGCGCGATGCACTCGAGCGCGGTACCATGAGCATCGCCGAGGCGGCATTCCTGGCTGGCTATACGAGCCCTGCCAATTTCACCACGGCCTTCCGGCGAGCCTTTGGATTGCTCCCCCGATCCCTCAAGCGATGACTGCGTCAAGAAGCGCCTACATACCGAGATAAGCGCGACGCACGCGCGGATTCGACATCAGCGTGTCGTGCGGACCTTGGAGCACGACACGGCCGGTTTCCAGAACGTAACCGCGGTCGCAGGATTCGAGCGCTTCCGCCACGCGCTGCTCGACGAGCAGGATCGTGAGGCCCGTCTCGCGGTGGACTTGGTGGATGCGCTCGAAGATGTCATCGACGATAGTTGGTGCCAGCCCCATGGACGGCTCGTCCAGCATGAGGAGTTCGGGTGCGGAGGCGAGGCCGCGGCCGATTGCCAGCATCTGCTGCTCGCCGCCCGATAGCGTGCCTGCAAGCTGATTGCGGCGCTCGGCGAGCACGGGAAACAGCTCCAGGATCATGGGAAGCGACTGGGTCCAGCGACTGCGGCCGGCCTTCGTGTAGGCGCCCATCTCCAGATTCTCCATCACCGTCATGGAGGCGAACACCTGACGGCCCTCCGGCACGTGGGCGATGCCGATCTGCGCCCGCTCGGCCGGCGGGAGGGCGAGCAGGTCGCGGCCATTGTACGAGATGGCGCCCGACAACGGCACCACGGTGCCCGAGATCGTCTTGAACAGGGTCGTCTTGCCGGCACCGTTGGCGCCGACGACGGCCACGAACTGTCCGCGCGCCACCTCGAGCGAGACATCGCTGAGCGCGCGTAGACCGCCATAGGCGACCTCAAGAGATCGGATGCTGAGCACGATCCACCCACTTCTTGCCGAGATACGCCTCGATCACGGCCGGGTCTCTGATCACCTCCTGCGGCGGTCCGCTGGCGATGAGCTTGCCGTGGTCGAGCACGCTGAAATGATGGGCGAGCTTCACCATGGCATGCATGGTGTGCTCGATAATGACGACGGTGACGCCCTCGCGGTTCACTTGGCGGATGGCGTCGATGAGGCCCTCGAGCTCCTCGTGGCCAAGCCCCGCCAGCGTCTCGTCGAGCAGGATGAGACGCGGGCGCGGCGCGAGCGCCCGGGCGAGCTCCATGCGTCTCAGCTCGTTGGTGGTGAGCCCGCCGGCAATGGCATGGGCCCGGGCGGCAAGCCCGACGCGCTCCAGTGCTGCGTAGGCCATCGCCTCGGCCTCGGCATCGCTCGCGGAGCCGACGTAGGCGCCGATCGTGACGTTCTCGAGTAGGGTCATGCGTGGGAAGGCGCGCACGACCTGGAAGGTCCGGCCGATGCCGCGGCGGCAAACCTCGTGCGGCTTGAGGCCCAGAAGCTCGCTGCCTGCAAAACGGATGCCGCCGGCATCGGCCGGCAGGAAGCCGTTGATCACATTGAAGAGCGTCGTCTTGCCCGCGCCATTGGGGCCGATGATGCCGTGGATCTCGCCTTCCTTGATCGTGAGGCTCACGCCGTCGACGGCCTTGAGCCCGCCGAAGGCGCGCGCCACGTCGTCGAGTTCCAGAATTGGCTTGCCGGCAGGCGGTATGGCGATCTCCGGCGTACCAGCTGCGGCGGCTGCTGCCACGGGCGATGGCGTCACGGCCGGGGCGTCGCCCGGCGCACCGCGGCGGGCGGAAAGATAATCGTGAACGCGCCAGTAGATGCCGTCAGGTGCCAGCAGGACGATCGCAATAATGGCCGAGCCATAGACCACGCCCTGGATGCCGGGAACGATGTGGCCGAGCTCGGCGTGCAGCGTTTCGGCGAGTGGCACCAGCACCGCTGCACCGATCACCGGCCCCCAGTAGACGCCGACGCCGCCAAAGAGCGCGAAGATGAGGGCCTGAGCCGACGTCAGCACACCGAACATGGTCGGCGGCGTGACGACGAGCAGCACGACGGCATAAAGACCGCCCGCCGCAGCGGCGATGGCCGCGCTCAGCATGATGGCGAGCATCTTCCATTTCAGGACGTGGACGCCCGCTGCCTCGGCCGCCGGCTGGTTCTGCTTGATGGCGAGCAGCGATCTCCCGAAGCGCGAACGCTCCACATGCAGCGAGATGACCATGGCGGCGACGGTCATGACCAGGGCGAGTGCCGTGTAGACGCGCTGGTCGCCGAACTGCATGTAGCGGGCCGGCGCCTCACGCATCATCGGCAGCGTTTCCTCCTGGTAGCCGAGCCACTCGAAGACGTAGAGGAGCGCCAGAGGATAGGCGAGCATGGAGAGCGCGAAGTAGTGTCCGCGCAGGCGGAACGTGGGCACGCCGATGATGATCGCGGCGAGCACTCCGACGAGCATGCCGAGGGGAATTCCGAGCCAGGGCGTCAGCCCCCATTTCACGAAGGCAATGGTCATCGTGTAGCCGCCGAGCCCGAAGAAGGCGGCGTGACCGAACGAGATCAAGCCGCTGTAGCCCGACAGCAGGTTCCAGCTCAGCCCCATGGTCGCCCACACCAGGACCAGGGTCATGATGAGCTGATAGTAGGAGTTGCGCACCAGGAGCGCGATCAGCAGGTAGGCGGCGGCGAACGCAGCGATGGCGGCATAGTGATTTTTCAGGGATGAGCGCGCGCCTTGCATCAGGTGCGCTCCCATACGCGTCCGAACATCCCCTGTGGCCGCAGGAAGATGATGAGCAGGAAGACCACAAAGATTGCCGTGTTCTGGAGCTGGTAGGGGAGCACGAGGGTGGACATCTGCTGGACGAGACCGATCGTGAGCCCGCCCCAGAAGGCGCCGAGGATGCTGCCCATGCCGCCGAGGACGACGCCCGCGTACATGACGATCACGAAGTCGAAGCCGATGTAGGGCTGGAAGGACTGCGAGCTGGCGATGAGGCCGCCGGCTACCGCGGTGATGCCGACACCGAGACCGAAAGCGAAGCGATGGGCGCGATCGACGTCGATACCCACATAGGCCGCAGCTATCGGGTTGTCGGCGGCCGCGCGGAGCGCCTTGCCGAGGCTGGTGCGCGTGAGGAACAGGTAGAGCAGGATGGCGAAGGC
>CAUJKI010000555.1 GCA_963205015.1 Pseudomonadota bacterium | reverse complement strand
GGTCGATCAGCGTGCCGTCCTTGTCGAGCACGACACAATCGATCTCACGCTGAACATCACCGGCGCGCATGATGGGCATGAGGTCGCCTCGGCGTTACTGAAGCAGGGATTGTACGCACTTACACGCTTCAATCCGCCCCGGCGATGCGTGCCGGCAGCAGGTCGAGCATCGGACCGATGCGCTGAATGAGCTGTGCCGTCGTGGGCGCAGCGTTGAGACCCGCGGTTATCTTACCCTTCGTCTCCGCCGTGCCCTCCGGCTCGAAGAGCGAAATCAGCAACACGTAGCGCGGCGCCGAAGCCGGCAGCGCGGCCAGGAAGGACGAGATGACCGTCTTCTCCTTGTAGCCGCCACGGCCCGCCTGCTCCGCCGTACCCGTCTTGCCGCCGATCTCGTAGCCCTCGATCTCCGCGCGCCGGCCCGTTCCATGCTGATCGGTGACGGCCCGGCGCAGAGCCTCGCGGATCGCGGCGCTGGTCTCCGGTGAGACGACGCGCGCCTCGCCGGGCGGCACCGTATCCTGCTGGATGAATGTCGGGCGCACTTTGATGCCGCCGTTGACGAGCCCCGCGGCTGCGGCCACGAACTGCAATGGCGCGACAGCAAGGCCATGCCCATAGGCAATGGTCACACCCTCCAGCGGGCCCCAGTGCGTGGGGAGCAGCGGCTTCGCCACCGGGCCCGCCTCCGTGCGGAGGGTGTCGAGCAGGCCCAACCGGTCGAGGAAGGCGCGCTGGCGCGGCACGCCCGCTTCCATGGCAATGAGGCCGGCGCCGACGTTCGACGAACGCACGAGAATTTCGGCAAGAGTCAGCGGACGACCGGGCGGATATTGCTCCGAGATGATGTAGCGGCCAAAGCGCAGGGGCTCGCGCGTGTCGTAGATGCGCGAGAGCGAGGCGCCGAGATCGTCGAGGGCGAGCCCGAGCGTCACGGTCTTCGCGATCGAGCCGAGCTCGAACACGCCGCCCATGACGCGGTCTTTGCGATCGTCCTCATCGGCGCCGGCAAACTTCTCGGGGTCCTGATCGGGCAGCGAGACGGCTGCAACGATCTCGCCGCTCGCGGCATCCAGGATGACACCGGATGCGCCCTGTGCCTTGTACTGCCTCATCGCCTCGGTGAGCGTTTCGGCGACGGCATTCTGCACGCCGAGATCGATCGAAAGACGCACCGGCGCCCGCTGCGAGCGCCGCGGTGCGGCCGCCGCATCCAACTCGCCGGCCTCGTCGATATGGCGCTCGATGCCTGAGATGCCGCGATTGTCGACGTCGACGTGACCGAGGATGTGCGAGGTCAGATAGCGTGTCGGATAGACGCGGCGCGGCTCGCGGCGAAAGCCAAGACCGGGAATGCCGAGGTCGTGCGCACGCTGCGCCTCGATCGGCGTCAGGTGACGCTTGATCCACTCGAAGCGGCGCGTGTGGTCGGCAAGCCGGCGCCGCAGCTCGGCGGCGTCGAGCTCGGAAAAGAGCGCCGCGAGCCTCTCGGCCGCCAGATCGGGATCACGCACCATGGCGGGATCGGCGAACAGCGAGGCCGCATCCACGTCCGTCGCGAGCAGGATGCCGCGGCGGTCTATGATGTCCGGACGGATGTACGTCTGATGCAGCGGCTCGGCGCGGGCGAGACGCGTTTCCGTTTCCCCGCTTGCCGCGAGGCGCACGGTCTGCCCGGCAATGGCGATGAATACCGAGGCGATCGCAGCGTGCATGAGCCACGTCCGCCCGCGCGGCAAATCGATGCGCGCGGCGCGGCCTGGATCGCGCGGCGCGCCGGGCCGCGCCGCCAGTGCGGGCCCGACACGCAGCGGCTCAGGCCTGCGTTTCATGGGCGCTGCTCGCCTGCCGGCGAGGGGCGCTGCTCGCCTGGCAAGGAGGAACGCCGCCCGCCTGGTTTCGGGAAGGCTTCGAACTGACGCGGGTCTATGGGAGCGAGCCCGATCTTCCGCGCCATTTCCTCGATGCGCTCGGGACGCGCGAGATAGGCGCGCTCGGCCCTCAGCACCGCAATATCGAGACGCGTCTTTTCGATGATCCGCGCCTGATCGGAGACATGCTGCTCCAGCCGCCGCGTTTCATACGTCACGGCGTAAAGCACGAACGCCGAAGCGACCGCGAGCAGGACTGTGCCGACTGCGGCGAGACGGGACATGGGCACCGCTCCTCAACAGGACACTAGCGGCGGGTCAGGCTCTCGGGCCGGATCACACCGAGCAAAGCCTCATCCGCGGGAGGTACCGCCGGAGCCGAGGTCCGCTCTGCGGCCCTGAGGCGCGCCGAGCGCGCACGCGGATTGGCGGCGATTTCCTCAACTGACGGGGTTAACGGGCGTTGGTTAACAATTCGGTAACGCGGGGCCGCGGCGGCCTCCGAGGTGCGCGGCAGATGGCGCGAGCCGGACGGCGTTCGGCCACCCGCATCCGTCAGGTAGCGCTTGACGATGCGGTCCTCGAGCGAATGGAAGGTGACGACGACGAGGCGGCCACCAGGCTTCAGGCAGCGCTCCGCCGCCGAGAGCGCGTCCATGAGCTGGCCAAGCTCGTCATTGACGTAGATGCGCAGCGCCTGGAAGACGCGCGTCGCCGGATGCTTGTCGTCGCCGCCGCGCGGGCGACCGAGCGTGCGCTGGACGAGGTCGGCGAGCTGACGGGTCGTGGTGATGTCGCTGTCCGCGCGGGCCTTGCCGATGGCGCGGGCGATGCCGCGCGATCGGCGCTCCTCGCCGAGGTGGAAGAAGATATCGGCAAGCAGTTCCTCGGGGGCCTCGCGTATGACGTCAGCGGCGCTCGGGCCATGCTGCGACATGCGCATGTCGAGCGGGCCATCGGCCATGAACGAGAAGCCGCGCGCGGCTTCGTCGAGTTGCATGGACGAGACGCCGATGTCGAGGACAATGCCGTCGACCGTTGCGAATCCCGCGTGCGCGGCAATGCGGTCGAGATCGCCGAAGCGGCCTTCGCTGAGCGTCAGGCGCGGGGCGTACTTCGCGAGGAGTTCCTGCCCCGCCGCAAGCGCATTCGGATCCTGGTCGATGGCGACGACGCGTGTATCTGCCGCGTCGAGAATGGCCGACGTATAGCCGCCGGCTCCGAACGTGCCGTCAATGAAGACCTCGCCGTCCCCGGGTTTCAGGGCGGCGAGGACTTCATCCAACAACACGGGAATGTGGCGGGCCGCACCCTCAGTGGCACGTTCCCCTGGGCGCGCCTGGCGGCCCGCCATCATTCCCGCGCCCCCTGCTGGCCGCCGCCGGGGTCACCCCCGCCGCGACGGCCCGCGCCGAAAAGTTTGAGATGCTCGCGCACCTTTTGCTGGGCCTCGGCGCGACGGCGCTCGAACTGGCCCGGCTCCCAAAGCTGAAATTTTTCACCCAGCCCGACAAAAGCGATTTGGGTCGAGATGCCGGCGTGGGCGCGAAGGCTCTCAGGAAGCACAATACGTCCGTCCTGGTCGATCGAGAGGACCTGGGAGATACCGTAAAGCGCGACAGAGAGCTCGTCCCGCTCGATCGAATAGTCCGGCAGGCCCGCGAGAAGCCCGTCGATCGTGCGCGCAAGTCTTTCGCCGCCTGCATCGACTGCAGGACTGTCGAGCGCAGGGTAGCAATAGACGTGTCCCGCGCCCCCCTGCTGGTAGCCGTCGCGCTCGAGAATGGCGCGGAAAGGCGCAGGGACGGAAACGCGCCCCTTGGCGTCGATCTTGTTGATGAATGTCGAGACAAAGCGGTCCATTCCTTCAGTCGGAGCCCCGTCGTTTTTGCTCAACGCGACAACCGCGACTGAAAACCCGCTTCACGCTCTGAACTCCCGCACCGAACCGCCCTTCACGCAGGCGGCGACCCGCCGTTGTCCGGCCGGAGAGCGGGCGGTCGCACGGTTCAAGCCCTCTATAGAACCGGCGCCACGCCCCACATCTCCTGCCCGGTGCGGACGGGCATTCATGGGATTACATGGGAATTAATGGGCGTCAACGGGAAATCTAGGAGAATGGATGGTTTAAACAGGAATTTGACCGTCGGATGCGGTTTTTCCCTGTGCGGCGGCCGCGATTCGTCTTTCAGATCAACGTACAGAGCGTGAGGGCGAATAGCCTGGGGAGGGCGTGCGGCGACCTGTTGCAGAGGCCTTCGGCCGTGCTATCGCCTGGAGGAGGCGCGATTTTCCTGAGCGCCACGCGAACGGAGGGCATCCATGCCTCGGGATCTCATCATCGCGCCGTCGATCCTCTCGGCCGACTTCGCCCGCCTTGGCGAGGAAGTCTCGGCCGTCGATGCGGCAGGCGCCGACTGGATCCACCTCGATGTCATGGATGGCCACTTCGTCCCGAACATCACCTTCGGTCCGCCGATCATCAAAGCTATCCGCGGGGCCTCGAAGAAGGTCTTCGACTGCCATCTGATGATCACGCCGGCAGATCCCTATCTCCAGGCATTCGCCGAGGCCGGCGCGGACGTCATCACCGTCCACGCCGAAGCAGGTCCGCATCTCGACCGCTCGCTCCAGGCTATCCGCGCGCTCGGAAAGAAGGCCGGCGTCTCGCTCAATCCCTCGACGCCTGAGAGTGTGATTGCCTACGTTCTCGACCGCCTCGATCTCATCCTGCTGATGACCGTCAATCCCGGCTTCGGCGGCCAAGCCTTCATTCCCTCCGTCGTCGAGAAGGTGCGCCGCGTAAAGGCCCTCGTCGGCGACCGCCCGATCGATATCGAGATCGACGGCGGCGTCACGCCCGAAACGGCGCCGCTCGTCGTCGCTGCGGGTGCCAACGTGCTCGTCGCCGGCTCGGCCGTGTTCAAGGGTGGGAGCAAGGACGCCTACGCGAGGAATATTGCGGCCATCCGCGCAGCGGCTGAGGCCGCGCGCTGATCGCGCCTTCTCTGAGACGCGCCGGCGCGCCGGGCTCGGCAACCTCTTCTTAGTGCCGAGTTAACAAGAGCTGACCGCACGAAATGCTGTCGGCGCTTAAGGAAATTGCAAGAGCAGAGCGTTCTAATCCGGGACACTCGTACACCCGCTGCCAGCGTCGGCAGTGCGGCCAGCTTGATTGGTCCTAAGCTCATGCGTTCATCGGCTCGCGTACCGTCGGAAGATATCGCCGTCATGTCATTGTGGTCGGTACTGATGCGCTCATGGTTGCGCGTGATGATCGTCGCCGGCTTCACGGGCGCAGCGGTGTTCACCGCGCTCGCGCTGGTGCCTGCGCGCTATTCCGCCACGGCCGAGCTCCGCCTTCCCGCGCCGTCCTCCAAGGAAAGCGTGACCGCAGCGATCGCAGCGCTGAAATCGCGCGATCTTGCCCGCAAGGTGGCTGCTGATCTCGATCTCACGCGCGGCGCCGACCTCAACAGCCCGCCGATATCGCGCGACATCATCGGCTGGATGGACCGCATCTCGGGCCGTGTTCTGCGGCGCCCGGTGCAGGAGCGCGACGAAGCCGTGCCGGCAGCCTTCGAGCGGAGCCTCCGCGTCATGCCGGGTGAAGCGGAGGGGACGATTGCGGTCAGCGTAACCGCACGGACACCCGATCTTGCCGTACGTGTTGCCGACCATCTCGTGGACCTCTACCTCGCCGAGGCCCGGCCCACGGCCATGATCCCAACTGCGGACGATCGCGCCGCGCTCGCCCAGGAGATCAAGGAGCTTTCCGAGGCACTGACGACGATCGAGGCCGAGATTGCTGCTCTTCCACGCCCTGTAGACGGGAATGCAGAGGACCAGCGGCGCAATGATCTCGGCGAAGCCCTGATGCAGGCCGAACGCGAGCGCGCCGACGCCGAGGGCCGCGCGCGCGCCGTGCGCGAGCTGCTCGACAAGGGCAAGGTCGAAGCCATCGCCACGCTGCAGACGTCTCCGACCCTTCATCAGTTGATCGCCGAGCGCGTGCGCGTCGAAGTCCAGAAGACCGGTGCCGAGAAGACGCTTGCCGCCGATCATCCTCGAATCCGCGAATTCCAGGCGCGGCTGAGCGAGCTCCGCTGGCAAATGTTCCGCGAGGCCACGGCCATTGCCCAGTCCCTCGATGCCGAGACGGAGAGCGCCAAGGCACGGGAAGCCGAGGCGCGCGCCCGCCTCGCTAGCGCCGACGCGCGCGCCAGTGCGCCCGCGCCCTCCGCCGCTGAAGCAGCGCGCCTTGCCGCGCTCGAGCAGGATGCCGCCGCCAAGCGACGCGCCCTCGAGAACCTCAATGCACGCCACGCCGCGATAGCCGACGCACCTTCGCGAACCCGCGCCCGGGCCGCCTCTCCCGAACGCCTGCTGACGGCACATGCGACGGCCATCCCAGCGTTTCCGCAGAAGGGCCAGCTTTCGCTGCTGACCGCCGTCTCGGTCCTGATGATCGGCTTCGTCGCCGTCATCATGCGCGCCCTCCTCACGGGCGGTCGGCGTTCCATGGCAGAAGCCGGCTTTGCCGATATGGCCACGACGGCACGCGACCGCGCGGACGTCCGGCTCGATGCCCGCCCACCAGCGGCACCGGAGGAGATACGCGCTCAAATCTCCACCGCGCCGGCCACTGTAGCGGCCGCGCCGGGCCCCGAGGCCGTCGAGCCGGGACAGTTCGTCATTCTCTCGACGACGGCTGACGCCGCCCGTCATCTCGCGGGGAGAGCCGTCGGCCGCAAGGGCCACCGCACCCTGCTCGTCGGCGACGGCATTGACGGCGCTAGCGAGGCTCGCGACCTCGTATCATCGCTCGCCACGGCGGGACGGCGGTGTGTGCTGGTCGACTGGTCGCGCGATGGCCGAGGCGTCGCCTCGAGCCTCAAGGCGGCACAGCAGCCCGGTCTCAACGACCTGCTCGACGGCCGCGCGGGTTTTGACGACATCATTGTGCGGCTTCCCGAGAGCGACGCCCATTTCATCGCCGCCGGCGCGCTGCCGGCCGAGCCCGGCCGCCCCCTCGATGCCGACTGGATCAATCTCGTGCTCGATGCGCTCGATGAAGCCTACGACCATATCGTCGTCGTCGCGCAGCTCGATCAGGCGAAAGCGCTGTTCGAAACCATCGAGGGGCGTTTCGACGCCGGCATCATCGTGTCCGACCGGCGCTGCCAGGGATCGACCATCAACGCCGGTCCGGGCGTCTTCCTCGGCTTCGAGGTGACGGAGATCTACATCGTCCAGATGGACCTCACCCAGCGCGGCGCATCCGCGCGCCGCTTCAAGCGCCCGCGGCGTCAGGTTGCGGCCTGACGGGTCCGATCAGTTCCCGAAGATCCCCGAGAAGAAGTCGTTGTTGCCACCGCCGCGGCCGCGGCGGCCCCGCTCCGGCGGCGGCCCCCAACCCCAGCCGCCCCATCCGCCCCAACTGTTGCCGTAGCCATCACCGCGCGGCGAGGGCGGATTAGCGGCAAGCTCCTTGACCTTGCGCTCGAGCACGAGCGCCGGGTCCGTACGGGCAACGACATCAGGGCGCTGGCCTTCGAGCAGCACCGCCTGGATGCGGCGGTCGTGGCCGTAGACATCGGCAAAGCTCGTCACCTTGCCGTGCTCGTCGGCCAGCAGCGTGAAGTAGGTGTTGTGCACAGGAATGCGCCGGTTGAGATCGACGCGGTTGTTCTGCTGGGCACGCGGCGACAGCAGCGGCGCAATATCGGTCTGCGTCCAGTTGCGATCCTGACCGAAGACCAGCTCGGCGAGGCGTACCGGATTGCGCACGCGGATGCAGCCGAAGCTGTAGGCGCGCACCGGCGTCTCGAAGAGTTGCTTCGTCGGCGTGTCGTGCATGTAGACGTCATGCTTGTTCGGGAACATGAACTTGAGCTGGCCGAGCGGGTTGCTCGGGCCAGGGTCCTGGATCACCGACAGCTTGCGGATGTCGGTGCGCGACCAGTCGATCTCGGCGGGATGTACGGTGCGGTTGCCCGAAACGAGACGCATATTCCGCCGCTGCAGAACCGAATCGTCACCCGCCTGCAGCGAAGGCAGCAGATCCTGAACCTTGATGGTCCCCGGCACACCCCAATCGGGGTGAAAGACGACGAACTCCATCTCATCGGAGAAGACCGGCGTCTGGTTGGTCGGCTTGCCGATGATGATGCGCTCCTGATGGATGACGGCACCATTGCGGATGACGCGGGTCACGTACTCTGGAAGATTGTTCCAGATGTGCGTCGCACCGAGCTGCTCGGGCAGCCAGCGCCAGCGTTCCAGATTGACGAGGTATTGCTGAAGTGTCGGCTGACGGCTCTCGCTGGCTTGCTGGATCTTCCGGCTGAGGCTCGTGCGGGTCGCGTTGGTCAGCGCGGGGTGCGCCGGCCGCTTAACCGTCTTGCCCGTCCGGCTGTCGCGGTAGGTAGCGCCGAGGAACTGGCGGACGGCCGCGGCTACATCCTCATCGTAGAGATCGGCCTCGTCCGGGCTGCGCGCGGGCACCTCCAGCCGGCGGCGTACGAGCTCCACGTGCTCATGGCGCTCGCCAAGGCGCACGACGGGCCCACTCGGAATGGTGACATCACGCGGATCCTCCTTCGGAGCCTCGGTTTTGGCGCCGCGTGCCTTCAGATAGGCCTGTCGCAGGAGCTCGAACTGGCGATGCTGCGGATGGAGCTTCTGCAGGGCGATGGAGGGGTCGCTCACGGTCGCGAACTGCTCGAGCAGCGCCTTGACGTCGAGCGGGCGGGGGGACTGGTCGAGCCACTTGCTGAGCTGAGAGGGGTCGACCCGGCCCCCGCGCGCGTGCCAGGCGTACGTGACGAGAGCGCGGGTCAGCTTGAGCTCGGCGGCGGCGAGCGCCTCGGGGGTGGCGCCGCCCGTCGGCAGGCCGGTCAAGTCGAAGGCCTTGGGATCGAGACCCCAATCGTCCGCGCGGCCGATCTCGGCGGAAAGCGCCAGAGCAGCGGTGTTCAGCCCTCCGTCGGTGGTCCACACCGGCAGGCCCTTGCGCGCGGCATAGAAGGCGGTGATAGCCTCGTGCCATTCACGATCCTGGGTCTGGCGTGCGTTCGGCTGGCTGCTTTCGAGGGCAGCGAGAAGCGCTGCGTTGAGCGGCGGCAGGGGCGGCTCGGCAGGCGCGGCGACCGGCGGCGTGGGTACGGGCGGAGGCGTCGGCGTTGCCGTTGCTGGTGTCTCGGACGCCGGCGGCGTGGCAGCGGGCGCGGAGGGGGACGCCGTATCCTGGGCGGCGGGAGCGGCGGGGGTCTCGCTCGCAGCTGGCACCGCCGGACTGGCGGGCTTGGCGTCGGGAATGGACGACGTCGCGATCGGATCGCTCGCGGGTGCCGCGGGGCTCGTGGCGGCCTGCGTTTCGACAGCCGGAGCTGGCTCGCTCGCGACAGCCGGCGCGGCCGGTGCCGAGACATTGGCATCCCCTTCTGCCCGAGTCTTGGGGGTCAGAGCGGCAGGATCAGCCGCAGATGGTTCCGGCGCGGGCTGCACCGCCTGTGCGGTGTCCTGGGCGACGGCCGGCGACGCGGACACCGCACAGGCGGTG
>CAUJKI010000554.1 GCA_963205015.1 Pseudomonadota bacterium | reverse complement strand
CTCGGGCGAAACAGGTGCTGGCCCCGAAGCGTGGGCTGAACCGGAGGACGGGGATCATCCCGCACCCGGCGAAGCTTTCGTTGTCGACCTCGATGGTTTCGAGGGACCGCTCGACCTGCTCCTGGCCTTGGCGCGGACGCAGAAGGTCGACCTCGCCCGCATCTCGATCAATACGCTCGTTAGCCAGTACCTCGCCTACATTCGCGAGGCGCAGAAGCTCCGGCTCGAGCTTGCCGCCGATTATCTGGTCATGGCGGCGTGGCTCGCCTTCCTCAAGTCGCGCCTGCTGCTGCCGCGCGACGATGCTGCCGACGACGGCCCGAGCGGCGAGGAACTCGCGGCGCGCCTCGCCTTCCGCCTCATGCGTCTCGAAGCCATGCGCAATGCCGCGGCCCAGCTTCTCACCCGCAAGCGTCTCGATCGCGACATCTTCGCGCGCGGCATGCCGGAAGGCGTGAGGACCATCCGCACGCGCGAGCATTCCGCCGAGATCTACGACCTGCTCAAGGCCTATGCCGAGCAGCGCACGCGAACGACGGTCCGGCGCGCCCACGTGGTCAAGAGACGGACCGTATGGTCGATCAAGGATGCGCGCCAGCGGCTGGAGACACTGGTCGGCCGCTCGGCTTCCGGATCATGGGTGCAGCTCGATTTCTTCCTCGAGCAGTTTCTGCCGTCACCGGAGCTTGGCCGCACGGCACTCGCGAGCTCGTTCGGTGCGACGCTCGAAATGGCGCGCGAGGGGCATATCGAGATCCGGCAGGCGGGGCCGTTCGCGCCGATCTATCTGCGGCGCAAGGAAGCAGGTGCCGAGTGGGAGCGGCTGGACGCCGGAGGGGCGCGCGGCGCGAATTGAGCGCGCTACGGCGATAGGCCTGGGAACAACGGGGGCGAGACATGGTTCCACCGAAACTGAGTATCGCACCGGACAGTGAGATGACGAGTAACGAAAAGAGAGAGCCGGGTCATGACGTGTCCGAGGTGCGCGCGCCCGCCTCTGAGCGCACGGGGCCGCCGCTGCGCCCGTTGCCGGCGAACATCGCGGCCCTTCCCTCGGCCGATCGCCGCGAGAAGCTGCGCGTGCTCGAAGCGCTGCTCTTTGCCGCCTCCGAGCCGCTCGATGTGCAGCATCTCGCGAGCCATCTCGCCGAAGGCGACGATGTCAACGCGCTGCTGACCGAGCTGCAGGGCTTCTATGCCTCGCGCGGCATCAACCTCGTGCGCGTCGCCGGCAAGTGGGCCTTCCGCACGGCCGATGACCTCTCCTTCCTGCTCGAGCGGCACGCCAAGGAGGAGCGCAGGCTCTCCAAGGCCGCTCTCGAGACGCTCGCCATCATTGCCTATCATCAACCCGTGACGCGCGCCGAGATCGAGGAGATCCGTGGCGTGCAGACCTCGAAGGGCACACTCGACGTGCTCCTCGAAACGGGTTGGGTGCGCCCGCGCGGCCGCAGGCGCGCGCCCGGCAAGCCGATCACCTACGGCACGACCGAGAACTTCCTCAGCCACTTCAACCTCGATACGGTGAAGGACCTGCCGGGCCTGCAGGAGCTGAAGGGCGCCGGCCTCCTCGATGCCAACCTCCCGCCCGACTTCAAGGTGCCCGAACCGACCGACGTCGCCGCCCTCATGCCGGACGAATTGCCGCTGGAGGACGACGCCGATGCCGCGCAGGAGGAGTTGGCCCTCGACTTGCCCGAAGATGAGGAAGACGATATGGGCGAGGCGGATCGCACATGAGGATGCACGTTTAGAAGTCCTCCAGAGTGCGGCCGATCGAGGTGACGGTTGGTTTTCAAGACGCTTCTTGGACGAGGTGGGCCGCGCGCTGTTGCCGGTGGCACCGCCGCGGGTGCCGGCACGGGGCAGGGTTCCATGCGCGCTGCGACCACGTTTGCGGCGCGCCTGATCTTTGAGGGCGTCGAGCGGACCTTCGACGAAACAATCGCACTGGCCGGCGTGAGCCTCGATATCGCGCCGGGCGAAGTCGTGTGTCTGCTTGGGCCTTCCGGTTGCGGGAAGACGACACTCTTGCGCATTGCTGCCGGCATCGAGCGCCCGACGGGCGGCCGCGTTCTCGTCAATGATCAGGAAGTGGCGGGGCCGAACCGCTTCGTGCCGCCCGAAGAGCGCAATGTCGGCCTCATGTTCCAGGACTTCGCACTTTTCCCGCATCTGACCATCATCGAGAACGTCGCATTCGGGCTGAAGCAGCTTCCTGCCGCCGAGGCGCGGCGCGAGGCCCTTGCGCTCCTTGCCCGCGTCGGCCTCGAGCACTATGCCGACCAGCACCCGCACATTCTGTCGGGCGGTGAGCAGCAGCGCGTCGCGCTCGCCCGCGCTCTCGTCCCGCGCCCTGCTGTCATGCTCATGGATGAGCCGTTCTCCGGCCTCGACATCCAGCTCCGCGAACGGTTGCAGGAAGGCACGCTCGAACTCCTGCGCGAGACGCGCGCTACGAGCATGATCGTGACGCACCATCCCGAGGAGGCCATGCGCCTTGGGGACCGTATCGCCGTCATGCGCGCCGGCCGCATCGTCCAGATCGGGCGTGCGGAAGACCTGTATCGCCAGCCGGTCGATCTTTTCGTCGCGCGCCTCTTCTCCGAGATCAACGAGATTGCGTGGCCGGTGGCAGGCGGCGTGCTCACGACACCGCTCGGCATATTCCCGGCGCCATCCGTTCCCGACGGCTCCAAGGCCGTGCTCTGCATTCGCCAGCGCGCCATCCGCCTGCTGCCTGAGGGGCAGGGCCATCCGGCGCGCGCGCGCCATGTGCGCTTTCTTGGCGATGCTGCGCTCGTCGAGATGGCCGTGCAGGGCTTCGATGCACCGATCAAGGCGCTCGTGCACGAGAGCGAAGTGCCCGCGCGTGGCCACGACATCGGCATCGAGATCGATCCGCAGCGCGTGCTCGTATTCTCTGCCGAGACGTAGACCGGCTAACTACTAGGCATCATCATGCCGACGGTCACCACTCCCACTGCCGTTCCCCGATGCCGCTTCGCTCTCCCATAGTCCGTGCAGTTGCCGCCCTGTCGTTGACCCAGCTCATTGGTTGGGGCGCCACGTTCTGGATGCCCGCGGTTACAGGGCCTGCCATGGCCGGCGAATTGGGCATGGCGCTGCCCGTGGTCATGGCGGGACCGACGGTCATGCTTATTTTCATGGCGATGGTGTCCTGGCCGCTGAGCAACATCTTCGAACGCTATGGTGCGCGCCCGATTATGGCTTGGGGATCGCCCTTGGGCGCTGCGGGCCTGCTGGTCATGAGCATCGCCAATGGGCCGGTGCTCTATGCACTCTCGTGGATCATTCTGGGCCTTGCGGGTGCCTGCATTCTAACGACACCGGCACAGATCGCAGTGACCGAGATCGCCGGCGAGAAAGCGCGCGGGGCGCTGGGCGTGCTGATCCTGGCCGGTGGCCTGACATCAACCATCATGTGGCCGCTGACAGGATTTCTGCAGGCTCAATGGGGCTGGCGCGCGACGACGCTGCTCTACGCCGCTCTCATGCTGCTTGTCTGCACGCCACTGCATTGGGCTACGCTCGCCCGCAGGCCCAGGGAGAAATTCGCCGCGAAGACCGTAACCGAGCCTGCTCCCATTGACCGGCCACGCTTCGTCCTGCTCGCCATGAGCTTTGCCGCGAATGGCTTCGTTACCTGGGGATTTGCTCTTTCCATCATCATTCTGTTCGAGACTTCCGGCCTCGATCGCGCCAGTGCGCTGGCGGCCGCGGCTTTCATCGGTGTTGCTCAATGGGCTGGGCGCATGGTCGATTTCCTCGGTGGGCGGCGCTGGTCGAGCTTCGTCACAGGCCTTGCCGCCTCTGCCCTCTTTCCGCTGAGCTTCATCGTACTGCTGGCGACCAGCAACTTCGTCGGCGCCATGCTTTTCGCCACGCTCTATGGCGTTGCTAGCGGTGTCACCACCGTCACCCGCGCCACGCTGCCGCTGCAGATTTTCCCAACCGGCGCCTATGCCCGCGCATCGGCGCAACTGGCCGTGCCCCTCAACCTTTCATTCGCCGCCGCCCCACCGGTCTTCACGGCCGTCCTCACCTCCGCTGGTCCCCACGCCGCCCTTTGGCTGGCCTTTATCATCTCGATCTTCGCTTTCTGCGCACTTTTCGGCCTTTTGCTGCTGTACCGCCGGGGGGAGGGACGCGATGGTAGAGAATGAGAGCTCGCTATTTATCAGGCATCACGTAGTTGAGCGGCAGGCGGCCGCCGTCCGCGTAGACCGTCGTGCCCGTGACATAGCTTGCCTCGTCGCTCGCGAGCCACGCAACGATTGCCGCGACTTCCGCCGGCTGACCCACGCGGCCGAGCGGTGTGCGCGAGAGCACCTTCTTGCGAAAAGCCTCGTCTTTCACGACACCCGCCAGTAGCGGCGTCTCGATCGTGCCTGGGCCGACCGCGTTCACGCGTACGCCGTGCGGCGCCAGCGCGATTGCCATGGCCTTGGTGAGCTGGGCGAGGCCGCCCTTCGAGACCGTGTAGGCAACGTGATCAGGGAGCGCGAATACGGCGTTGATGGAGCTCATGTTGACGATGGCGCCGGCGCTGCCGCTCTCCCGAGCGCCCTGCTTGACCATCTGTCGCGCCGCCGCCTGGCCCGCGAGAAAGGCGCCCTTGAGGTTCACGCCGAGAATGCGGTCGAACTCCTCCTCCGGCAGATCGAGGAACGGCACGTCGTCGACGATCCCGGCATTGTTGACGAGCACGTCGATGCGTCCATGCACCTCGAGCCCCTTGGCGATCAGGTTGTGCACGTCGAGCTTCTCCGAGACGTCGCAGTCGACGAACTCGGCGGTGCCGCCGCTCTTCCTGATGTCCTCCGCCACGGCGCGTCCCGCATCGTCGTTGACGTCAGCGACGATGACCTTGGCGCCCTCGCGGGCAAGCCTTGCCGCGCAGGCCTGACCAATGCCCTGCCCGGCACCCGTGACGATCGCGATCCTGTCCTTGAGCAGCATTGTGCTTTTCTCCTTGAGCTTCAGCCGGCGCCGCGCCGCACGGCGTCAACGACGGCAATGGCCGACATGTTGAGCAATCCCCTGACCGTGATCGAGGGCGTGACGATGTGGGCGGGCCGCGCCGCGCCGAGCAGGATCGGGCCGACGGCCACGCTGCCCGAGACGACCTTGAGCAGGTTGAAGGCGATGTTCGCGGCATCGAGGCTCGGCATGATGAGCAGGTTCGCCGCCCCATTGAGTGCCGAGTTGGGGAAAATCTCCTCGCGAATGAAGGCCGAGAGCGCGGCATCGGCGTGCATCTCGCCCTCGACTTGAAGATCCGGCTCCCATTCGCGCACGAGGTCCAGCACATGGCGCATCTTGCGCGCCGAGGCCGTGTTTTCCGAACCGAAGTTCGAGTGCGAGATGAGCGCCACCTTGGGCTCGATGCCGAAGCGGCGCACTTCGGCCGCCGCGAGCTGCGTAATCTCGGCGAGCTGCTCGGGTGAGGGATCATAGGAAACGTACGTATCCGCCAGGAACAGCGGTCCCGAAGGGAGGATCATCGCCGAGAGCGTCGCAAAGCCACGCGCACCGGGCCTGAGCCCGACCACCTCCGAGACGTGGCGAAGCTGCGTGAGATAGCGCCCGACGGCGCCGCAGATCATGGCATCGGCATCGCCGCGCCTGAGCAGCAGGCCCGCAAGCACCGTCGAGCCGTTGCGCACGACGCGCTGGGCATGGGAGGGGGAAACGCCCTTGCGCTCGACGAGGCGGTGGTACTCGTCTGTGAGCACAGCCATGCGCGGGTCGCTCTCGGGGTCGACGATATCCACATCGACGCCAACCTTCAGGCGCAACCCGAGATGGGTCATCATGCGGCGGATGTCGTCGCGCCGGCCGATCAGGATCGGATGAGCGATGCCCTCGGCGACGAGTTGCTGCGCGGCCTGCAGCACATACGGATGATCGCCCTCGGCAAAGGCAAGGCGCTTCCTCGTCTCCTGCGAGGCGGCCTTGGCGGCGTCCATGATCGGCTTCATCACGAAGCCCGAGCGGAAGACGAAGCCGCTGAGCTTCTCGCGATAGGCATGGAAGTCGGCAATGGGTCGCGTCGCGACGCCTGAATCCATCGCCGCTTTGGCGACGGCCGGCGCGATTTCGATGATGAGGCGTGGATCGAAGGGCTTCGGCAGGATGTAGTCCGGGCCGAAAAGGAAGGTCTCGGCATCGTAGGCCGCGAGTACGATGTCCGAGGCCTCGCTTTCGGCGAGGCGGGCGAGCGCCGTCACGGCTGCGGCCTTCATCTCCGCGTTGATGGTCGTTGCGCCGACGTCGAGGGCGCCGCGGAAGACGAAGGGAAAACAGAGGACGTTGTTGATCTGGTTCGGGTAGTCCGTGCGGCCCGACGCGATGATGGCGTCATCGCGCACGGCCTTGACGTCCTCCGGCATGATCTCGGGATTGGGATTGGCGAGCGCGAAGACGAGCGGCTTCGGCGCCATGGAGGCGACCATCTCGCGGCTCACGATGCCGGCTGCCGAGAGGCCGAGGAAGACATCGGCGCCGTGCATGACCTCGGCAAGTTTGCGCTTTTCGGTGGCCTGCGCATAGACGGACTTGTACGGGTCCATGAGTTTCTGGCGGCCGGCATAGACGACGCCTTCGATGTCGGCGATCCAGATGTTTTCGCGCTTCGCCCCGAGTACGCAAAGGAGTCCGAGGCAGGCGAGCGCCGCCGCACCTGCGCCCGAGCAGACGATCTTCACGTCGCCGAGCGGCTTGCCGACGAGCTTGAGGCCATTGAGGATGCCGGCCGCGACCACGATTGCGGTGCCGTGCTGGTCGTCGTGGAAGACGGGAATCTTCATGCGCGCCTGGAGCTGGCGCTCGATCTCGAAGCACTCCGGTGCCTTGATGTCCTCGAGGTTGATGCCGCCGAAGGTCGGCTCCAGACGGGCCACGGCCTCGACGAAGGGCGCGACCTCGGTTTCCGCGACCTCGATGTCGTAGACGTCGATGCCGGCGAACTTCTTGAAAAGAACGGCCTTGCCTTCCATGACCGGCTTCGAGGCCAGCGGTCCGATATTGCCGAGGCCGAGCACGGCGGTGCCGTTGGTGATCACGCCGACGAGATTGCCGCGCGCCGTATAGCGGGACACCGTGGCCGGATCCTCGGCAATGGCCTGGCAGGCGAAGGCGACGCCCGGCGAGTAGGCGAGCCCGAGGTCGTTCTGGTTGGCGACCGGCTTGGTCGCGTGGATGGCGACCTTTCCCGGCGGGTCCGCCTCATGGTAGTCAAGTGCGTTGCGACGCAGATTGTCATCGGGCATTCGCCGCTTCCCTCATTTCGATCCGGCAGCCCGAATGTTTGCCACAGAAATGCGTCGGAGTGCCAATGCCATGCGTACACCCAGGAACGGCACGAAGCATTCGTCGCACTTGCCTCGGCTTTGGATGGCCGCCGCCGGCCTCGTCCTGCTCGCTGCGGCAGGAATAGCTCCGACCGCGAAAGCCCAGAAGGCTGCTCCTGCCGAGGGGACGACGGAGGAGCCGCAAGGCCTGCCACCGGCCAACTGGCCGACCTCGCCACACCGCGGCGTCATCGATGGCTGGACGGGCAAGCCCATTCCCTGCCGCTGCCGTTTCAACGGCAAGGCGTACCAGCTCGGCGAGATCGTGTGCATGAGGACCCACGTCGGCGTCGTGCTCACGCGCTGCGACATCTTCGGGAACAATACGTCGTGGGTTCCGAGCCGTGAGCCCTGCCAGCCTGATGCCGGAACCTAGTGTCTATCCCGCCAGCAGGTGCCACACGATGCCGAGCGCGCCGCAGATGGCGAGGGTGGTCATGATGCCGCGATGCAGCCGGAAGAGCAGCACGAAGGCCAGAGCCGATAAGGCAAGAGCAACCGCATCGAGGCTCGACGGACGGGGCATATAAAGTCGCACCGGCCCGTACCAGCTCGTCGTATTCTCCGCAAAGAGGACGTTGAGCGCGAACCAGACGGTCAGGTTGAGTATGACCCCGACCACAGCCGCCGTGACTGCGGCGAGCGCCGCCCTCAGCCGCGGTTCCGCGTTGATACGCTCGATGTACGGCGCTCCGACGAAGATCCACAGGAAGCACGGCGCGAATGTGGCCCAAAGCGTCACGAGCGCGCCGAGGCTGCCCATGAGCAGCGGGCTTCCGCCGCCGTGGCGGTACGCGGCGACAAAGCCGACGAACTCGGTGACCAGGATCAACGGACCGGGCGTCGTCTCCGCGAAGCCGAGAGCATCCACCATCTCGCCCGGCGCCATCCAGCCATAGTGTTGGACCACGTCCTGCGCGAGATAGGCGAGCACTGCATAGGCGCCGCCAAATGACACGACAGCGAGCTTCGAGAACAGGACCGCGAGCGTCGAAAGGACGTGCGTGCTTCCGAATATCATCGCGAGACCGGCCAGCGGCGCGATCCAGATGAAGAGCCAGATGGCGGTCGTGCGTGCTGCCTCGGCGAGGCTGACGGTCGGTACGGAC
>CAUJKI010000553.1 GCA_963205015.1 Pseudomonadota bacterium | reverse complement strand
TCTCCCGCACTGGCTCCGGCGCGGGTGCCGGCTCGGCGGGCCGGCTGGCGATCTCGCGCATGTCGCGCTGAAAATCGCGGTCGCTGTAACCTCTCGCCGGTTCATGTCGGGCGGTGCCTTTCGCGTGCGCGTCCCGCGCGCGGTCGTCGCGCGCCAAGGTGTCTTTGATCTCCGCCCGGGCCGCTGCCCGCGTCGCCTGTTGCTCGCTGCGGATCGACAGCCGGGCGCGCAGGCTCTCCAGCGGCGTGGCCTGGCGAAATCGGTCAAAGTGCCCCTGGATCACCTTGTCCACCGCTGCCATGACCTTGCTACCCTCCCGCTTGCCGGCGAGCACGTCGCGGGCGCGGTCGTGGTGGTGGCCAGCGTACTTCTGCACGAGCGTTTCGCGGCCGACCAGGACGCGCGTTCCGATTTTGATCGCGCGAATTTCGCCGAGGAGCCTGACCTTGATGTTGATCAGGTGCTTATCGACAATGCGCGCCTCGCGCTTGCCGTTGATGGTGAGCCCATACAGTTGAGTGCTGCGGCTTTTGGGCGCGTGCAGGTCGCGGGCGAGGGCCTTGCGCACTTCGCCCCGCTTGTTGCGGTAGACGGCGTACTGCCGGCCGCCGGCGCGCTCAAGCTGAGCTTTACCGGCTTTCACGTCCGCCCGGATCTTCTTCTCGTCCCAGCGGCCCCGGGTGGCGAGGGCCTTCTCCATCACCTGGCGCTCGCGCCGCTCGATTGCGAAACCGGGCCTTGCGGGCTTCTCCGGCTTGCGTGCCGGCTCTTTGCCGGGCTTGGCTGCCTCGGCCTTGGCATCCGCCTTCCCGCCCGCCGTGGGCGGCGTGGCGGGCTTGTCGCGCGGGGAGGAACGCAGCACGGCGAGTTTTGCCCGGGCCTTCTCCATCGCCTGGCGCAGCTCGCCCCACTTCTCACGCAGGAGCGGTTTCTTCTCCGGCCCCGGCTTCTCCTTCTGCTTGTAGTCACTCGCCAAGTCTTTTTGCTGGCTCTTGCTCATCTGCTTGTCGAGCTCCGCCCTCGCGGCGCGGGTGGTGTGCAGCGTGAATCGCTCTTCGTGCCGGGAGCCGGCGACATAACCGAGCTCGCGATGGGTCATCCGGCTCGGCGTGTAGTGCGTGCGGTTGACTGTCACGCCTTGCGCCTTGTGCACGGTCACTGCATAGCCGTGGTCGACTTGGTTGTACCGCTTCTCGTCGAAAACCACTTCGCGGCCGTCGTCGAGCTTGACCGTGAGCTTGCCGTCCTCGGCTTTTTCGACCGCTCCAGTCGCGCCGTTTTTGACGCCCAGCTGCCGGTCATTTTTAAGAAAGATGATCCGGTCGCCCTCGGCGAACTGACGCTCGCCGCGCTCAGCGGCAAAGCGGGCGTCATCGCCCCTGACGATGCCGGCCTCTCGCGCCTGCGCGCGGGCGTGTTCGTTGATCTCCGTGCACTCGCGCTTTGTCTCAGCGAGCACGAGCGATGACTTGCCTTCGCGCAGATCCTCCACCACATCCCGGGCGGCCGCCTGGCGGGCTTCGGCGGCGGTATCGGCGTACTTGATCTGCCCCCGCTCTTCCATCCGCTCCAGCGCCTCTTTAGTGCGCCCTTCGGCCAGATCGCGCACGGTCTGCCGGTCGGCGAGGTCGTCCTGCCGGCGGATTTCGTTCATTTCTACCGCGCCGATGCGCTGCTGGATGCCGCGCATCGCGCCGCCTTGATCGATCGGCTGGAGCTGGCGGGTATCGCCAACAAGGACAACCTTCGCCCCGGCTTCGTCCGCACGCTTTATCAGTTCGTGCATTTGCTTACTGCCGACCATGCCCGCCTCGTCGATCACGATCACGGTCTTGCGGTCAAGCTCAAGCTTGCCGCTGTCGAGTAGGTCGAGGGTTTTATGCAGCGTGTCGGATTTGATGTCACTCGATTTCTCGAGCCCTTCCGCCGCCTTGCCGGCCAGTGCCGCGCCGATCACGCGGTAGCCGTCGCGCTCCCACGTCTCCCGCGCCGCCTTCAGCATGTAGGACTTGCCAGCTCCCGCGATCCCCTGCACCACCGCCGCGCGGTTGCCTTGGGTGATATACCGCAGCGCCGCTTTTTGCTCGGGTGACAGCGTGCGCGACGCGATGGCGGCTTCGATGCTTTCCTCGCTGACCGGGTGCGCGTCTTTGTCAGCGGCCATGCGCTCGGCGCGGTCGGCAAGATTGCGCTCGCGGTCGAGCACTTCCAGTGATGTGTACCGGGCTTCTTCTTGGTGCATGCCCCGGGCGAGCATCGACGGCCGGTCGGCGACCAGCTCGACGGCCTCGCGCTTCACTTCTTCAAGATACTTCTGCGCTTCTGTGAAGCTGAGCTTGCCTTGTGCCTCTTGCAGCACCTTGGCTGCGAGCTGCTGGCCGGTCAGCGTGCTCGCCTGGTCAAGGGCTTGGGTGAGCATGTCGCGCGGGTCGGGCATCGCTTCGCGCTGCTGCTCGGCGCGGGGAAGCTGCTGCCAGCCGATCTCGCGGGCGCGCTGCTCCCATTGCTCGCGCAGCTCGGCCGGCGAGAGATCCTTACCTTTGCGACTGGCCAGGGCGGCGATCTCGCGCTCGGCCTGCGTGCCGGCGATATTCAGGATATGCACCTCGAAGACATCGACTGGCGGTCCGGTCATCTGACGGTCAAGCGCAAGACCAGACGGCCAGACCGGCTGCCGTTACCCCAGGATGTTGGCGACGCGATCCTGGACTACATTGCCACGGCCCGTCCCAAGGCCGCCGATCCGCACTTGTTCGTACGCGCGCAAGCCCCGTTCCGGCCATTCCGTTCGTCCCCCGAGATTGCCGTCATAGTTGCGCGCACGCGTGAACG
>CAUJKI010000552.1 GCA_963205015.1 Pseudomonadota bacterium | reverse complement strand
CGTCGATCAGGCCTGGACGAAGCGGTATGTGCTCCCACTACTGGACTGGGTGCGTTCAGCGGAGGAGGCCTCGGCCGTCTGGAGGGGGTTTCTGTGGCCCCTGGCTCTACGGCCATTGTTCGCCGAGTTCAAGCCGATGTTCCTGACAATGGCGGCGCGGGCCCACGGGCTTGGTGAGCATGGCAAGCAGTACGCAGGCATTCTGACGTATGTGGGACTCGAGGCTGCGGACCTCTTTACGCGAGCGGAGATGACGAGAGCGCTCGCATCGCTTGGTCAAGGTGGGCTGAGGCAAGCAGCGCATACATTGGGGGACGCACTTGAGAGCGCAGGTGAGCAGCGGGGCTTCCACTGGAAAGATCGTATCGAGCCGTTCATTGAACGTCATTGGCCTCGTTCTCAAGCATTGCGGACTCCAGCCATTTCGGAGCAGTTCGCTCGGCTTTGCGTGGCGAGTGGAGCCGCATTTACTGAAGCTTTCGCGACGCTACATGACTGGCTGATGCCGGTTCCAGTCCCAGGCAACGCGCGGCGTCACGCGCATCCCGTCGTCGGCGAGACGGATCGCGGGTGCCAGGATCTCCTCCAGCGGCTTCGAGCCATAATCCCTGTTGAGCGTGCACCATGCCGCAATCGAACCCGGTACAGTCACCGCGTGTGGAGAAAGCAGCGGGATCTCCCTGAAATTCCGATCCGCATACCAGGCAGCGGTCGCTGCAGCCGGCGCACGTCCGGAGCCGTCGAGGGCAATGGGCGCCGACCCCTTCCAGGAGAACAGTGCAAAGCAGTCGCCGCCGATGCCCGTCATCTGCGGTTCGACGACGCCTTGCACGGCGACCGTGGCAATAGCGGCATCCATCGCATTGCCGCCCGCGCGCAAGATATCGAGGCCAGCCAGGGATGAGGCGGGATGTGATGTGCAGACCATCCCGCCTTCGCTGACGGTCAAGGAGCGGCCGAGCTGAGCGAAATCACGCATGTGCATAGGCCTCTGCCGACAGCTGGGACGCGGCATCCGCGAGACGTGGCCCTAACTCGTTCTCGAGGAAATCCGCCGTCGCTTCGGACGGCAGGCCGCCGCAGTTGATCGCCATGACCGTGCCATCGGGCGTGAGGATCGGCGCTGCGGCGGCATAGACATCGGGGCGGCGGTCGCCGAGCGATACGCAGAAGCCGCGCTTGGCAATCGAATCGAAGGCCGTTTCTATGCGCGAAAGAGCGCTTACCCAATCGTCCCGCCGCCATTGTCGCCGGAGCTTGAGAAGCAGGATCTTTCGTTCATCCGCCGGCAGGGCGTAGAGATAGGCGCGGCCCATCGACGTCGTTTCAATAGGCAGCCGCGAGCCGAGGTCGAACCGCGCGGGACGCGTATGCGGATGGCGCATGGTCTCGATGGTGAGCATCTCAAGCTGGTCGCGCATCCCGAGCGATGCCGGCAGTCTGGAGAAGTCCGCGATCTCTTGCAGCACGGGGCGCGCTGCGATGCGATGGGTCATCCCGGAAAGCAGCGAATGGCAGAGCGCGACGACGCCCGCGCCGAGCTGATAGCGCCCAGTGCGCGGGACGTACGCAATGTACCCGAGCGTCGCGAGCGTCTGCGTCAGGCGCGAGATCGTCGGCTTTGCCAACCCGGTCCGCTCGGCAAGTTCGCTGTTGCTGAGCGACGTCTCGCCTGGCCGGAAAGCGCGCAGAACGGCGAGGCCCCGTGCCAAGCCCTGCACGAGGGGCGCGTCATCGCTCTTCAGGAATGCGTCTGTGCCCGCCTTTCGGCGGACAGCTGTAAGGCGGCCCATCGACTTCCTTTTCATTCTGGAATTTAATTCCAGCAAATGAAATTATCTTCGTCAAGCCTTTCTGATGGTCCCTCGGCTGCGAATTATCTCCAGAACTCCCGAGTCTTGGCTCTTCTCGAGATAGCGACGCTGCCGGAGGATCGTGCGCGGAGCAGGCCGGTCGGCAGCTTCCAGTGAGTTAGCGGAAGTCGCCTGAGCCGCCCGGAGAAAGGTTGTCGCTCGCAGAGGCGATGCCTGAAATTCCTGCGGTGCGTTCGACGGAGTGCCCCGCATACTGCAACTGCTCAGGGCAGCTTCGGGGTCAACAGAGGCGATCGAACCAAATGTCGACCGCGTCAGTAGCGCCCAGATAGCTGTCAGCGACGGCTTTGTAGCGATCGATTTCGACGGGCCATTATCCGAAGTGCGCGCCCGTGAAGCGCGATCGACCTTTTCTGACGCTCAATCCCACAAGCGGAAATCTCGGTGCGAAATTAGCTGCAAGCCTGACGCTGCGGATGATGTCCGGCGTCAGGCGGATCGCGTCACTGATATTCTGCCTCTTCCTGCGGGGAGGATAGCTTGAACCTGACACGGGTGAGCTGTCTGCTCTCATGGTCTGCAAATTGGTTCAACGCTACCGGTCGTCGTGGCGCGACATGAGTTCGTAAAGGCGCACGAGGTGATCCTCGTCGAGGCGTGTGCGTTCTTTGAGGGCCACCAATTCGGCTTGCTCGCTGGCAACGCGCTCCTGATAAGCCTGCATCTGCTTCCCGCGCTTCGCATCGTCAATCCTGAGGCCCGCGCACCAGTCGCGGCAGGGAACGGGGCGGTGTGGGCACGCCGCGCATCCAACCATTGCGCGATCAACGTCAGTCCTTCCGGATCGACCTCGTAATTCACGAAGCGTCCCCTGGCGCTCCTCGCGCAGCTTCGCGCAGGACAGCGAGATGCTGCGACTGGAAGAAAAAGTGCGTCGGTCCTGATGCCGAGCGAGAAGGAGCGGCTGCGCGAGTTCGAGGAGGAGAATGCACCTCTGAAGCGGATTGTGGACGCGACCTGTCGCTGGACAAGGAGAGCCCGCCAGGACGCGATCAAGCGAGCACGTAGCTGAGCTGCATGACCGATTAATCGAATGGACAGATCGATTCGATCGAAATAATCGATAAATCCTCTTATTGTGGGATGGAATATGCTTAGTTATAATAATGATAAATAGTCGAAACGGGAAGGAAACGTCGTCCAATGCTCACCAGCAATCCGTTTGCCGAGCTATCGGCGAGCATAACACCTTCTGTAATCCAAGCATATGTTATCGTTATGTTTCTCCTCGTTCTCGGGGGGACGATCTTCGATGTCATCCATAAGGGAAGCGGTGCCTATTTCTTTAGTAACTGGCGGACATCAAACAAGAAAGCGGCAAAGCAGATCGGCAGCGGCGAGCTGGTGTCGATTGCCGCGCAGACCGCCGTTGTCGACGTCCTGACCTCCGGCGAGTTCTGCAATCCCAAGCGCAGGATCGCGCATCTGCTCACGATGTATGGGTTCATCCTCTACGCCGTGACGGCCGTGATCATGGTGTTCTCGTATCCGACGCCCGCCACGCCGACGCCGGCCATTCTGCCTATGCTCTGGTCGCTCGGCGCGCTCATGGTCTGCATCGGCGGCTATTGGTTCTGGTTCTTCATCCGCGCCGACGTCGCTGCCGAGGGGCAGTCGCCGTTCCGGCTCATGCCGGCCGACCTGTTCATCGTTTCGCTCGTCACCAGCACGACCTTCGCCCTGCTGTGGGCTTACGTGCAGGCTTCAGGAAGTGTGGTTTGGTCCACTGTGTTCCTGATCCTTTATATCATCGCTTCGACAGTGCTGTTCGGCTCGGTCCCCTGGTCGAAGTTCGCGCACATGTTCTTCAAGCCCGCGGCGGCATTCGAGAAGAGGGTGTCGAAGGCCAATGGCACGGCCCAGAATTTGCCCACGCTGACGCGCGACCAGCCCGAACAGCAGCAGAGACATTCCATGGAGCTGTTGCGGGATGCGCCGATGCACATGGGGCTCGGCATCAAGCGCGAAGCGCCCCGTCACTATTAAAGAACAACGCCCGAGCTAGGGAGTTAGCTTATGCCTACCTTTGTCTACATGACGAGGTGTGATGGGTGCGGACATTGCGTCGACATCTGTCCGTCCGACATCATGCACATCGATCCGACCTATCGGCGCGCCTACAACATCGAGCCGAACATGTGCTGGGAGTGCTACTCCTGCGTGAAGGCTTGCCCGCAGAACGCTATCGATGTGCGCGGATATGCCGACTTCGCTCCGCTCGGTCACAGCGTTCGCGTTATACGCGACGAGGATCGCGGCACCATCGCTTGGAAGATCAAGTACCGCAACGGCACTGAAAAGGACTTCTTGTCGCCGATCACGACCAAGCCCTGGGGAAAGCATATCCCTAAGCTCGCGGAAGTTCCCGGGCCTACGAAGGAAATGCGTGACAGCCAGCTCCTGTACAACGAGCCGAAGTGGCTCCGCATGGACGACGGCGGATTGCGGACGCTCAAGGACGCCGGTCTGACGTTGAAGAAAGGCGTGTACTACTGATGGCTCACAAAACAATCGTCGAAGACAACATCGACATTCTGGTCGTCGGCTCGGGCCTCGGTGGCAGCGGCGCCGCCTGGGAGGCGAGGTTCTGGGGCCAGAACAAGAAGATCGTTATCGCCGAGAAGGCGAATATCGATCGCTCCGGCGCGGTCGCCCAGGGTCTCTACGCCATCAACTGCTACATGGGAACGCGGTGGGGCGAGAATAACCCGGAGGACCACGTCCGCTACGCCCGCATCGACCTGATGGGGCTGGTGCGCGAGGACCTGCTGTTCGACATGGCCCGCCACGTCGACTCGACGGTGCACCAGTTCGAGGAGTGGGGCCTGCCCATCATGAAGGACCCGAAAACCGGGCGCTATCTGCGTGAAGGGCGATGGCAGATCATGATCCACGGCGAGTCCTACAAGCCCATCGTGGCTGAGGCCGCCAAGAAATCGGCGGACAAGGTCTTCAACCGCATCTGTGTCACCCATCTGCTGATGGATGAGAGCAAGGAGAACCGTGTCGCCGGCGCAGTCGGCTTCAACGTCCGCACCGGCCACTACCATGTATTCAAGTCCAAGACCGTGATCTGCGGCGCAGGCGGTGCGTCCAACATCTTCAAGCCGCGTTCGGTCGGCGAGGGCTCGGGCCGCACCTGGTATGCGCCTTGGTCGTCCGCGTCCGCCTATGGCCTCATGATCGAGGCCGGCGCCAAGATGACACAGATGGAGAATCGCATCGTCCTGGCCCGCTTCAAGGACGGCTATGGCCCGGTCGGGGCCTACTTCCTCCACCTGAAGACCTACACGCAAAATGGCTTGGGTGAAGAGTACGAATCCAAGTGGTTCCCCGAGCTTCAAAAGATGGTCGGCAAGGAATACCTTGATCCGGAAGCCTCTCACTTGACCCACAGGCCGATCCCGACCTGCCTCCGCAACCATGCATTGATCAGCGAGGTGAATGCCGGCCGCGGCCCCATTCACATGGTAACCATGCAGGCATTCCAGGATCCGCATCTGGAAGAGGTCGGTTGGGAGAACTTTCTCGGCATGACGATCGGCCAAGCGGTGCTGTGGGCTTCCACCGACGTCGACCCGAAGAACGAGAATCCCGAGCTGACCACATCCGAGCCCTACGTCATGGGATCGCATGCTACGTGTTCGGGCGCCTGGTGCTCGGGCCCTGAGGACGTGTCGCCGCCGGAGTATTTCTGGGGCTACAACCGCATGACCACGATTGAAGGTCTGTTCGGGGCCGGTGACGCCGTTGGCGGCACGCCGCACGCCTTCTCATCCGGCTCGTTCACCGAGGGCCGCCTCGCCGCGAAGGCAGCCTGCCAATACATCGACGACGGCAAGGGCGAAAACATTGTCGTGTCGGAGGCGCAGATCGATCGCCGTAAGAAAGAGATCTTCAAGCCACTGGAGCACTACAAGACTTACCGCAATGCGATCGTGGCCGGCGATGTCAATCCCCACTACATCAATCCCAGGCAAGGCCTCGATCGTCTCCAAAAGCTCATGGACGAGTACTGCGGCGGCGTGACCGTCGGCTACATGACCAATGAGAAGCTTCTCAACATCGCTTTGAAGAAGCTCAAGGTCATGGAGGAGGATCTCGAGAGTCTGGCCGCGAAAGATATTCACGAGCTGCTGCGAGCCTGGGAGTTGAAGCATCGGCATCGCGCGGCGGAGTGCGTCACCCAGCACACGTTGTTCCGCAAGGAGACCCGCTGGCCGGGTTACTACTATCGCGGTGACGCCATGAAGGTGGACGACGCGAACTGGCACGTTCTGACGGTTTCGCGCCGTGATCCCGCGACCGGCGAATACACGATGGAAAAGGCGCCCTGCTATCACCTGGTCGACGACAAGTGACAATAGCGCCCGGCGCAAGCGCGTGCGTTGAGCGTGCGCCGGGACGCGAAGAGAGGCGAGCATGTCGCTGTTGACACATTCGGCAGATGCGTACGTGACCCCGATCGGAGAGACGCGGCCGAGCATCGTCGAGAAATCCGACGATGAGATAAAGGCCATCGCCGATCCGCTGTGGCGCGAGCTCGTGAAGTACTCGAACGAGGCGAAGTATGGAGATTTCGTCAAGAATTTCTCCAACTCGATGGCGCGAGCGATGAATCAGGTCGCGGCCGGCCACCAGTTCGCCAATAGCGAGCTTGCCAGAAACCTGTCCGACGACATCGACTATCTCGGAATAATCCGTCGCGGCGAGCACGTGACGGTTCTCTACCGGCAGCGCAGCACCAAGAAGGGCGGTGAATGGCTAGGCCGGCTTGTTCTCGGCTACGAGGATGGAAAGATCAGGATATTCGGTGCTTCCATCTTCTGAGCAAATCGGGTTCGACATGAACGAAACGATCCACGATGGCAAGTTTGTCGAGCTGACCTACAAGGTGACCGACAAGACTTCGGGTCACATTCTTACCATGGTCGAATTCCCGTTGGGCTATGTCCACGGGCACAACGAAATTCTGGCTCCCTTCGTCCATGCGCAACTGGAGGGCAGGTCCGAAGGCGAGACCATCGAGGTTTCGATCGATGGTAATCGGATTTTCGGTGCGCGGGACGAGTCGCTGGTATTCACGGATCTCGTTGAGAACGTTCCGGAGGAGTATCGGAAGGTCGGCACCTCCATCCTGATGGAGAACGACAAGGGTCAAACGCGCACCTTTCTCGTGACCAGGATCGACGACGAGACGTTGACTGTCGACGGAAACAATCCGCTTTGCGGCAGAGAGGTCGTTTTCACGCTCGAGATCGTGACGGTGCGCGACCCGACCGACGAGGAATTGGGAGCGGGAGGAGGGATCAGCGCACCCGCGGGTGTCGACCCTTCGCTCCTGCGACCAATTTGAGCGGCAATTCCAGCTTTGATGCGAAAGGTGCCCTATGGCCGAGCAAAAGCCCGTAACCAAAGTTCCTGATGGCCACTCGCGCTTTCTGACAACGCGTCAGATGCAGCCGAACGAAAAGGGTTTCGTCGGCTACGAAACCGTATGGGAGCCCTTCCAGAAGGAAGTCGAATACAAGACGCCGAAGCGGCCATAGGCGTTTGATCTGGTTCGTGTAACGGCGCTCGGTTCCTAAAGCGTCGGGTTGGTGCCGTAGCTCGTTTTGAGGTCTGTTGCGTGAGAACCTCGCCTGCCGGAGCCGTCTGCATAGGTCACGCCGCAGGAGACCGCTTGCTTTAAGGAGGAAATCGCCATGCCTCAGCTCGTCGCGCCGCATGGATCCGTGAGTGTCAAGCCGCTTCTGCTGCCGGAGACTGAGCGCGCCGATGAGGTCCGCCGCGCCGCTCGCCTGAAGAAGATTCCGCTCGACACCCGCGCGGTCTCCGACGTCTTCATGCTTGCGATGGGCGCCTATACGCCTCTCGACGGTTTCATGCGGCAGGCCGATTGGCGCGGGGTGTGCCTCGACATGAAGCTCGAGAACGGCGTCTTCTGGCCGATACCGATCACACTGTCGACGACGACGGAGATCGCGAACGGCATCGCGCTCGGCGAGGAAGTTGCTCTTGTCGACGGCGAGACTGGGGCAGTTCTCGCCCTTATGGAGATCAGCGAGAAGTATGCCATCGATAAGCAGCTCGAGGCGCAGCACGTCTACCGGACCACGGATCCGAAGCATCCCGGAGTGGCGAAGGTGCTCGAGCAGGGAGAGGTGAACCTCGCCGGCCGCGTGAAGGTGCTGAGCGAGGGCGAGTACCCGATAAAGTACGCAGACCTCTATATCCGCCCTGCGGAGTCGCGCGCCATGTTTCTGGAACGCGGCTGGTCTCAGGTCGCCGCTTTCCAGACCCGCAACCCCATGCATCGCAGCCACGAGCATCTGGTGAAGATCGCCGCGGAGGTCATGGACGGAGTGTTCATCCATCAGGTGCTCGGCAAGCTCAAGGCAGGCGATATTCCCGCCGAGGTCCGCACCCGCGCGATTCAAGCGATGATCGATAACTACTTCCGCCCCGGAACGGTGATCCAGGCCGGCTATCCGATTGAAATGCGCTATGCGGGGCCGCGCGAGGCGTTGCTGCACGCGCTGATCCGCCAGAACTTCGGTTGCTCGCACCTGATCGTGGGCCGCGACCATGCCGGCGTCGGCAGCTACTACGGACCGTTCGACGCGCATCATATTTTCGACGAGCTCTGGGACGGTGCGCTTCTGACCAAGCCGCTGAAGATCGATGTCACGTTCTTCTGCCGCAAGTGTTACGGCATGGCTACGGCCAAGACGTGCCCACACGATCCCGCGGATCACATCTCGATTTCTGGCACGCAGCAGCGCGAGATGCTGTCGACGAACGCAACGATACCGCCGGAGTTCAGCCGGCCTGAGGTGGTTTCTATTCTCAAGGAGTACTACGCCGGCGCGAAGCACGCGGGCTAGTGGCCGCGGGCATGATCATCGTGCATATATCAGATAGCCACATTTCGCTGGCACCCCCCGACGCGGATCAAACGCTGCAAGATCTCGAGCGCACGATCGCCGACATCAATGCCCTCGATCCCGCTCCCGACGTGATTTTCCATACCGGTGACGTTGTTCACAACGGAAGCCTGGACGAATACGCAGCGGCCGCACGCGTGCTCGAGAAGGCACGGGCACCGCTCTTTGTCATTCCAGGCAACAAGGATGACCGCGCGAATTTGCGTAGCGCGTTTCTCGGGCACCGATACCTGCAGGGGGACTCGAAGTTCATCGACTATGCGATCGAGGCCTATCCGATCAGACTGATCGCGGTCGATACGAAGAGCGCGCGCGGCAACAAGGGCGACTTCTGCCCGGAGCGCGCCGAGCGCTTGATCGCAGCGATCGACGCAGATGCCTCGAAGCCGGTCGTGGTCTTCACTCACCATCCCCCGTTCGAGGTGCCCGTGGGCCCCGAGGCGATCAACTTCGAAACGCCGGAAATGATGGCCCGGCTGCGCGACGCAATATTGCTGCGATCTGAGCGCGTGGCCGCGATTCTCAGCGGCCATGTTCATCGCGATACTTCGGGGCATGTCGGCAGCGTTCCAGCGACGGTCGTGCCGCCAGTCGCGACACGATTGCGTTGGGGCGACTACCCGGTCGAAATGCAGTCAACTCCCGTCTACCATGTACATCGCCTCAGCGGGCGCGGCGTTCTCGCCATGGAAAGACGGGTAGTCGGCGCATAGGGCGTAAGCGGCGCTCGGCGAGATGCGGCCGCAAAACGCTATCGCCCCACGCAAGTACGAACATCCATTGGCGAGTGCCGGATTTTTTCCCTTGGCCAGCGGCAACCTTACTCAGACGACGAATGCCACCTCTGACACGCCCGTTGCCGCCCGTTCGACCGACCCCGTTCACGACGATGAGATCAAGGCACCGACAGCCGCCACACACCAAGGACCAGCAGCAATGCTGCGATGGTGACGACCTCGAAGGCCGAGATCACCCATATCATCCACACGATGCGCCGCGCCGATGGCCTCATGGGTTGCCACACGCGGCGCATGTACCATCGCCAGGGCGCAAACCAGCTCCAGCGTGCCCACATCCGGAGGTAGCTCTGCAACGCCCGACCCCAGGCATTGAGGCTGAGGTCCGCTTCGCCAACTCGCGCGTGCCGCTCCTCCGCCGAGCTGCCCTCGTAGATGTCGGTCACGACGAGATGCGTGCCCTCGGGCGTTGCCTCCACTCGAAATCGCGTGATCGTCTTCAGCCCGTGATCGTAGAGGACCTCGAGACCGGCGTCGTCGGCGCGCACGTCGAGCATCATGTCGAGATCAGTTGCGTTCGAATGGTTGTGCACAGCAAGTCGATAGCGGCCCCTGCCCGCAGGAGCGAAGGCGGAAATCTCAAGCAGCGGGTTGATGCGATAGAGGCGCTCCACATCATCGAGAAAAGCACGCAGATCGGCGGTGCAAAGCGGCGTCGCGATGCGCACCCATGCTGCGTCCTCGTAGTCGCAAGTGCCGGCAGCAGGCACAGGCGCCTCGGGCGCTGCCATCGTCAGCCCCCCGCAGTGCCGTACCCCGGGTGAGGAACAACCACGAGCGGCACGCGCAAGCCCCGCAAGAGCCTGTTGAGGTCGATTCGCGACCTGAGCCCGGGATGGCCTTTTGGCCGCGGCGCTCCGATGATGACGAGATCGAAGTCCGCCGCCTTCGCCGCCGCGATCAGGCAATCCTCGAGGCGGCCGTGTCTGGAACTCGCACTGTAGTCTATGCCGCGCCACTGCGCCTTTCGGCTGACGCGCGTCAAATGCTCCATGATCTCCTGCTCGATGCGTCCCTCGAGATACTCGCAGAAGTCGTGCTCGGTGCTGGCATTGATGCGCCAGCCATCGCCGGTAATGCTCTGCCAGAACTCAGGCACGATCACGAGATGGTGCAGCCGGCCACCTTGGGCCACCGCGTCCAGGGCCACCTGCTCGGCGGCCCTGCTGCCCTCCGTGTCATGGCTCGCAAGCAGCACGCTCTCGGCCGCAAGCGGCGTGCTCCGCTCGCCGCCATCCCGCGGCAGTTCCTCTGTCGCGGGATGTCCGACCTTGGTGCTCATAGACCGACGAGCGCGGTGAGCTGGGAAAGGCCCCAGCCGTAGTTGACATGGGCGTACACGCCGAGCGCGATCAGTGCCGCACAGACCAGCGCCGCGACGTCCTCGCGCCGATCGCTCCTGAAGATGGAGAGCGCTGTGCCGCGGTGATAGCGGAAGCCCGTCTCGGTGGTGTGGATGTCGATGTTCTGACTGTCCTGACGGTTCATGGCACCCTCCATCACAACGAGCTCAGGCCGAGCAGGCCGGCGAACATGATGATCACGATCAGCGATCCGACGGCCTTTATGGTGCCGACGATGCCGCCGATGTTC
>CAUJKI010000551.1 GCA_963205015.1 Pseudomonadota bacterium | reverse complement strand
TTCCTCGACCGGCGCGATCTTGCGGGAGACATAGTCGAGATTGGTGCCCTGCTGCGCACTGATGTTGATGTTGAGCACACTGCGATCCTCGGTCGGCGTGATCTCGCTTGGTACGAGGCGGAAGGTGATGTAGGCGGCCGCCCCGAACGCCAGGCAGATGGCGATAAAGATCCAGCGGAACTTCAGGCACCAGTCGAGGACGCGCGCATAGAAGTCGCCGAAAGCGCCGGCAATGCGATCGAAGCGGCCGGGCGTCTCGCGGGGCCCGTGATGTCCGGTGCCGATCTTGGCGGCGAGCATCGGGCAGAGCGTCAGCGCGACGAAGGACGAAACCGTCACGGAGAACGCCATCACGAACCCGAACTCGGAGAACAGGCTGCCGACGATGCCCGGCATGAACGAGACCGGGATGAACACCGCGGCGAGGGTGGCCGTGGTAGCAAGAACAGCGAACACGATCTCGCGCGTGCCGATAACCGCGGCGGCGCGCGGGCCCGCGCCCAAGGCACGGTGGCGCGCGATGTTCTCGATCACGATGATGGCGTCGTCAACGACGAGACCGGTCGCCACGACAAGCGCCAGAAGCGTGATGATATTGAGCGAGAACCCCGCCAGATAGATCGCAGCCAGCGTGCCGATGAGTGAGATCGGAATGGCGACCATGGGCGCGATCGTCGCGTGGATCGAGGCCAGAAACATCAGGATCACGATGACGACGATCACGCTGGCAATGATCAGGGCCAGCACCACCTCGCGTACGGCTTCCTCGATGAACACGGCGTCGTCGGATACGATGGAAATCTCGACGCCCGGCGGAAGGCCGCGCTTGAGCTCGTCGATAGCTGCGCGCACGCCCTCTGAAATGCCGATCGTGTTGGACTGCGCCTGCCGCACGATCTCCATGCCGACGGCGGTCTTGCCGTCGTGCCGCGTGATGGCCGTTGCCTCCTGGTAGCCCCAGCGGACGAAGGCAACGTCGGAGACGCGCGTCGTGGGATTGAGCTCGAGCGCTCCCACTTCCTCGGGCGACTGGATCGGCGCCTCCGCCTTGACCAGCAGCCGCTGTGTCGGACTGTCGAGCGCACCCGAGGGACCCGTGATCGAGGCCTTGCCGATCGCCGACATCAGATCCGAGAGGGCAAGGCCGCGTCCGGCGAGTGCCACCTGATTGATGCGCACTTCGATGGTGCGCGCGCGAAGGCCGAAGGACGTGGCCGAGGCGACGCCCTCCACGGCCGCCAGCCGATCCTCGATGACGTTGTTGACGAGGTCGGTCAGCTCCGCTTCCGACAATTTATCCGACGAGATCACGAGACGCATGATCGGGGACGCGTCGGCATCCGCCTTGACGACGGTCGGCTCGTCCTTCATGTCCGTGGGAAGCTGCCGGCGGATGCCGGCGACGGCATCCCGCACGTCCATCGCCGCCGACTCGAGGTTCGTGCCGCTGGAGAACTCGATCGTGACGCGGCTCGACCCGTAGGACGAGTTCGACGAAATGGAGCTGACGCCCTGGACGCGCGAAACCGCGCTTTCGATGAGCGCGGTGATCTGGGCATCCATCGTCTGCGGCGTGGCACCCTCATAGTTGGCGCGCACCGTCACGACCGGCCGGTCGACGTTCGGCAGCTCGCGGATCTCGATCCCCTGCAATGCCGCATAGCCGGCGACGATGATGAGCAGGTTCAGCACGACCGTCAGAACAGGGCGGCGGATGAATGTGCCGACCCAGCCGCCGTCATCGCCGGGCATCGGGCGCGGATCGGGTGCTGTCGTCGTCATGGCGGCGTGTCTCGGTGCAAGAGGGGAATGATGCGGAACGCTGAACGGCGGCGCTCGCGGGAGCTTTATGGGCGGACCGTCTGGCCGGGGCGGAGCTGGTCGCCGCCCTCGTGGACCACCTTGTCGCCGGCCTTGAGGGCAGCGTCGACCATGACGCGGTCGCCGGTGCGCGAGACGATGGCGATATCGACTCGCTCGACGGCGTTATCGGGTGTCATGCGCCAGACATAGGCACCTTTGCGGTCCCACTGAACGGCGAGGCCGGGGAGCAGCGGCGCCTTGTTTCCAGGCAGACTGACGCTGATGGAGAAGGTCGAGCCCGGGATCAGGGACAGTGTCGGATTGGGGATCTCGCCGCGCACGGCGAGCGTGCGCGTGTCGGGGTCGATGCGCGTGCCGACGGCCTCGATCTGGCCGTTGTAGACCTCGCCTGTGCGGGTCACGAGGCTTGCCCTGAGCGGCAGCCCCTTCTTGATCTGCGGCGCGACGGATTCGGGGACCGTGAATTCGACGAGCAGCGACGTGCGGTCGTCCAGGGTGGCGATCGCCGTGCCGGCTCCGATGTAGTCGCCGATCTGCAGGTTCGTGAGGCCGATGATCCCGGCGAACGGCGCCCGGATGGTCATGCGGTCGAGCTCCTCGCGGGTGCGGCGCAGCGCGGCATCGGCAACCTTCAGCGCCGTATCGGCTTCGGCGCGGGCGACGCGCGTGACGACGCCCTCGGTGAGCTGCTTCAGGCGCTCGACGGCGTCCGCCGCCTGTGCGCGCTGCGCCTCCGCAGTCTCGACGGCGATCTGCTCGGTCTCGGCATGAAGCTGCACAAGGGGCTGGTTGGCCTCGACCATGCCGCCGCCCTCGAAGAGAACCTTCGCG
>CAUJKI010000550.1 GCA_963205015.1 Pseudomonadota bacterium | reverse complement strand
CCGCACAGCGGAAGGCGGCGTAAGCCAACACTGCTGGAGCGCTGCTATCGCGCTGGAGCTGCAAACCCTTATCCCTCCCCTGAGCGGAGGGATAAGGTTCATGCGCGACACTTCCGCTGGCGAAGTGATGCAATAACCGAGCCGAGTGCGGCGTCTGGTGAACGTCCGTTCATCTGCGCTCCGATACGAAACTAAGCAGGCTTCTGGGCGTTCACCCGTCCACTCAGAAATGGAGTCTGCTCATGAACACGATCACTAAAGCGCTTATGGTCGCGGCCGGTGCCCTGGCCCTTTCTGCTACCGCCTCTTCTGCGGCCATCGTGTGCAATCGGGACGGCGACTGCTGGAAGGTGCGCGGCAAGCCTGCATACAAGCCGGAGTTCGGACTGCGCATCTACGGCGACAATTGGCGCTGGAAGCGCGGCGAAAATTACCGGTGGCGCAAGGTCGGCAGAGGCCCCGGCTACTACCGGGATGGTGTTTGGGTGACCATCCGTCCTTGATGCGAGAAACCGCGGCTTTCCCATCATTCGCGTGAATGACCGCCATCATGCCGTCGACGCGTTGGGACATCCTCCGCTTCGACGGCATGATTGCATCAAGCGTCCTTCAGGCCGCTTTTCGCATTCTGCGTTCGGATTTCTCTCACTTCACCTTCGACACATGGATCTCCGGCACGCGCTTTGCCCACGGCATCGCCTTTTCCAGCGCGCCGCCGAGCGAGATCAGTACGTGCTCCTCGGCTGGACGGCCCGCAAGCTGCACGCCGATCGGGACGCCCGTCGAGTGCATGGCAAGCGGCAGCGACAGCCCAGGCGTGCCCATGATGTTGTGCGGCACCGTATACTGGCACGGCTCCGCAAAGAGCTTCTCGACCATGCTCGACGCGTCCACACCCGCCTTGCTCAGGTGATACTTGCCCCAGGGCTCCGCTACGCGCGCGTTGGTCGGCGAGAGCCAGACGTCGTGGTCGGCGTAGAAGCGCGCGAGCTTGCGCCGCGCAATGTTGACTTCACTCAGCGCCGTAAAGAATCGCGCGGGCGTGATCCCCTTGGCGAACTCGTAGACCGAGAGGATTACCGGCTCAAGCGTATCAGGCCCGACCTTCTGCCCAGTGCGCGCAGCGTAGCCGTCGAGCCGACCGTCGAAGCCGAAGAAGAACAGATCGTTGATCTTGTGCAGCGTCGCGATGCCGCCGAAGTCGACCTCGGCAATATCGACATGATGCCCCATGCCCTCCAGCACCTTGGCCGTATCCTTCACGGCCTGCGCGACTTCCGGATCGACCGGCACGCCGAAAATCTCGGTCAGCACAATGCCGATCTTGAGCCGCGGGCTCTGAGAATTGACGAACGACGCATAGGATTGAGTCGGCCGCGGGATCACGAACGGGTCGCCGATCTGCGGCTTCGAGACCCAGTCGAGCATGGTCGCGGAGTCGCGCACCGTCTTGGCCTGGATATGGTTGACCGAGAATCCGAGTCCGCCCTCGTCCACGACCGGACCGATCGATACGCGTCCACGCGATGGCTTCAAGCCGACGCCACCACACCAACTCGCCGGAATGCGGATCGAGCCCCCGATGTCCGAGCCATGCGCAATCGGCACCATCCCGCTCATCACAGCAGCCTGCGCGCCACCGGAGGAGCCACCCGCCGAATAGCCCTTCTTGAAGGGGTTCGACGTGTTGCCGAACATCACGCTCTCGGTCGTCGCGGACATGGAATATTCAGGCGCCGCCGAGCGGCCGAGAATATTGACCCCCGCTGCCTTGAGCTGATCGGTGAAATACGTGTTCGCCGTCACGGTCATGCCGCGACAGAGGCGGGAGCCGAACTCGATGAGCCGGCCCTTCTCGTGGCCGAACACGTCCTTCATGAGGAAGGGCACGCCGCGGAACGGCCCGTTGCCAAGGGTGCTCTCGTCGAGGCCGTCGATGCGATCGGCGTACGTCTCGATGACCGCCTTGATCTCGCCGTTGGCTGCCTCGATGGCCGATGCTGCCGTCCGCGCCAGCTCCTTCGGGGTGACCTCGCCTTTGGCGACGAGCTCGCCGAGGCCGAGACCGTCATAGGACGCATATTCGTCGAGCTTCATTTGAGCACGCTCCATCGGCAGGGGATCCTGCCGTCAAAGCTATGCCCATCGCGCGAGCTTGTAAAAGCGAAAGGGGTAGGCAGAGGGCGCTAGGCGCGCGCGCTCAGGATGATGTCGGCACCGTCGCGGAGGACTTCGAGCCGCATACGGCACTGCTGCGCAAGCCGGCACGTGTAGTAGGTCTGCACGGTCAGCGCATCGATCGGGGGCATGTTCTGGCCGGTGAGGAACTCGATGAGATGGGTCGGCGGCCGCGCTCCCTGGCCGCGACACCGCACGGCAAGCGCGGGATGCTCCGGGCGCTGGTCGATCATCACGGTGAGCTCGCCACCACGAAGCAGCGCCGAGAGCCCCAGCGAAACGAGGTTGAGGGCCAGCTTGACCTTGTCCTTGGCCATGTAGCCGACAGGGCCCTGCCAAACGAGCGTGTGCTTGCCACCCTTGGTCGCGTATTCGCGCGCAATCTCCTCGGCCATGCGCAGATCGATCGCATCACCCGCGGACCCGGCCGCGCCATAGGCAAAGCGCGCGAACTTCAGGCGCACCGTTGCCTGACTCGTGACATTGCGGATCATATCGAGGGCGTAGTCGCGGGACTCCGGATCGTCGTCCTCGTCCAGCATCTCGAGGCCGTTGTTGATGGCCCCCACGGGATTGATGACATCGTGGCAGACTTTGCTGGCGATCAGCGCCGCAAGCTCCATGTCGTTCGGAAATGCGGGCTGGCTCATGATCCCCGGCTCATTGAGTTGGTCGCGCAAGCGCTGGCTCAGCTGCTTGCTCAGTCCCGGGCTCAAGCGAATGCTACGCGAGCGCAACGGGGCGGCCGCTTGCGAATTCAAGCCTTGTTCTGATACACGCGCCTGAGATTCGCGCCAAGTGTGGACTATAGACGCTCGGCAATTGACAGAACTCTGATGCAATATCGCCGCATCTCGCAGCGAATCGACTGATACAGAGGTCGCAGGCATCGAATCGCCGCAAATGCCAAGGGCGACCCAGCAGGGGACTCAATGTCGGCCATCGACCACAAGCAGCTCGTGGCGGCCTTGCTGCCGGCCGTCCTGACGGCCGGCGCCATCGAGATGCGCCACTACCGGGCCGGCGTCACCGTCGAGAGCAAGGCCGACGCGAGCCCGGTGACGATCGCCGACCGCGAGGCCGAGGCTGTTCTCGTTGCCGCGATCGCGGCGGCAGCGCCGGGCGTGCCGATCGTTGCCGAGGAAGCGGTCGCTGCGGGCCGGCTGCCGGCGCTCGGCGAGATGTTCTTCCTCGTCGATCCGCTCGACGGGACGCGCGAGTTCATCGCTCAGCGTGGCGAGTTCACGGTCAACATCGCGCTCGTGCGGAACGGCGCGCCGATCTTCGGTATTGTTTACGCGCCAGCCTGCGACGAGCTCTATATCACGCTCGCAATCGACGCAGCAGCCATGGCAAAGGTGGCACCGCGCGAGGGCCCTGTCGCGCTCGACGACATAGCCCTCACCCCCATCCGCACGCGCGCGCCCGATCCGGCCGCACTCGTCGCGCTCGTGAGCCGGTCGCACGCGACACCTGAAACCGAAGATTTCCTCGCGCAGTTCGCCGTGGCTTCGCGCACGAACGCCGGCTCCTCACTCAAGTTCTGCGTGCTGGCCAGTGGCGCCGCCGACATCTATCCGCGCCTGGGCCCGACCATGGCCTGGGATACAGCGGCAGGTCATGCCGTGCTCTCGGCAGCGGGCGGCAGCGTCACTACGCTCGACGGCGCGCCGCTCCGTTATGGCAATACCGCGGCCGGACTCCGCAATCCCCACTTCGTCGCCTGGGGCACGCCGCAGCCGCTCGCGCCGAGCACCTAGTCCCACGTACGCTGCCAGCCGATCCAATCGGCGATACCGCTCCCCATGATCAGCGGCAGATCGTCTGCCGGGATCCACGTCTGATGCTCGGTGAAGGCCATCACACATTCGCGCCACGTGCACGGCATGCGCGTGATATCCGTACCCCAGAACATGCGGCGCGGACCGAATGCGTCGTAAATAGCCTTGTAGTGCGGCGTCAGGCTCTTGAAGGGATAGCGATCGCTCACGTACTGCGGCCCGCCCGTGACCTTCACGGCCACATTGGGGTGTTGCGCCAGTGCAACCAACTCCGGGATGGTGACGAACGCGGCATCATCGATATTGAGCCGCCGCACGCCGAAGTGATCGACGATGAGTCTCAGACGCGGATGGCGCTCCGCGATCTGGCCGACGAGCGGCAGGAATTCGCCCGCGAGCAGTGCGATCGGAATGCCGAGGCGCTCGGCTGCCGGCCAGAGCCAGTCCATGGTGCCATCGTGCGGCCAAGCGGCCATGTGCGGTCTCAGGAACGTATAGCGCAGGCCGCGCATGCCCGGCTGCTGGAGCCACGTCTCGATCAGCGGACGCTTGTCCGGCTCGTCGAGCGGAATGCGCCCGAGGATCGCGAAGCGCTCGGGATGTGCCTTGGCGGCGGCGATCGCGAGTTCGTTCGAATGCGGGTCCCAGCTCGGCGGATGGAGGATGGCGCCAGTGACGCCCGCGGCGTCCATATCAGCGAGCGCCTCGTCGGTGAGGTAGGGCGTCGTGCGGTGCGGCGGCACGACCGTGCCTTCTGACCAGAGATGGATCTGGGCGTCGATAATCTGCATGGGGCGTCCTCCAGCCGGAGCGCGACTTTACCGCGCCCACGCCCTCATGCAATGCCGTGCATGGCCTCGTCGAGGAAGGCCACGGCATAAGGCGCGAACGAGCGCGCGACCTCGATGCGGAAGGTATCACCCGCCGTGCGCCACAGCACGATCTCGGCCTTGGCAAGGATCGTCCGCGTGCACATGCCGACCGGAAATACCGCGACATCGAGGTTCAGCGGACAGCCCGCGTTGAGCAGCGCTTCCACGCGCGGCCCCGAGACCACCAGGCCGACCTGGCGATGGCTGATGTCTACGAGAGATGCCGGCTTGCCGTGCAGCACGTTCGAAAGTGTGGCGCTCAGCGTCGAGTCGTCAGCTTTCGCTGTAAGCAGCAGCCATTCATCGGGGCCGAGCCACAGCACGGCGCGCTCTAAACGTGCGTTCGCCCGCAATGGCGTCGTCGGCAATTCGACACCGAATACCCCAGCAACCAATTCCGGCGCGCCGCGATAGAGGAACCGCGCCGCTACACCCACATCCGTAACGGAAGCGAGCCCCGCAGACGATGGTAGAGCCAATCCCTCGAGCGCCGAACGACGTGCGGCAATGCGATCAGCCATGGAGCCGCTCTCCCTTGGGATCGAGGAACACCGGCGCCACGACCTCGACAGGCACGTCACTGCCCGGCATGGGTACATTGAGGCGCGTGCCGATCCGCGCCCGCCCGTCGGCGACCAGCGCCAGCGCGATCGATCGGCCAAGCGCCGCACTCCAATAGGCCGACGTGACATGACCGAGTGCCGGCGTGCCGGCCGGCGGATGCAGCTCCGCGGTCACCTGCGCCCCCTCCTCAAGCACGAGCTTCGGATCGGCCGTGAGCAGGCCGACGAGCTGCTTGCGTCCGCCGCGCACCATGTCCGGCCGCGAGAGCGAGCGCATGCCCACGAAGTCGCGCTTGCTCTTGCCGATAGCCCAGCCAAGACCGACATCGTCGGGCGTCACCGTCCCGTCCGTCTCCTGGCCGACGATGATGAAGCCCTTCTCGGCGCGCAGCACGTGCATGGTCTCGGTGCCATAGGCGCAGCCGCCGTGCTTCTGCACCTCGCGCCAAACGGCCTCCCACACCGCGACGCCGTAGTCCGCCGGCACGTTGATCTCGAAACCCATCTCGCCGGTGAAGCTCACGCGAAAGAGGCGTGCTTCGATACCACAGATGCGCACAGCCTTGACGCTCATGTGCGGGAAGGAGGTCGCGCCCAGATCGACCTCCTCGAGGAGCGGCGCCAGAACGTCGCGCGCGCGCGGTCCCTGCACCGCAATGACGGCCCACTGCTCGGTTGTCGAGGTGAGCCAGACCTTCAAATCGGGAAACTCGGTCTGCGCGTAGTCCTCCATCATGTTGAGGACGCGCGCCGCGCCGCCTGTCGTCGTGGTCACATGAAACCGATCCGGCGCGAGGCGGCCGATCACGCCATCATCGATGATGAAACCCGCCTCGTTCAGCAGCACGCCATAGCGGCAGCGCCCGACACCCAATTTCTGGAAGGAATTGATGTAGAGCCGATCGAGAAACACGGCCGCATCGGGGCCGACGACCTCGATCTTTCCGAGCGTCGAGGCGTCGAACATACCGGCCGCACCTCGGACGGTCCGACACTCACGCGCGACAGCCGCGTGCATGTCCTCGCCGCCCTCGGGGAAGTAGCGCGCGCGCTTCCATGCTCCGACGTCCTCGAACACCGCCCCCGCTGCCTGCGCCCAACCGTCACACGGTGTCCGCCGGACCGGATCGAAGAGATCGCCGCGGCTCGTGCCGGCGATCGTGCCGAAGCTCACGGGCGTATAAGGCTGCCGGAACGTCGTCAGGCCGACTTCGGGGATCGGCTTGCCCAGATGATCGGCAACGATGGCGAGCGCGTTGAGGTTCGACGTCTTGCCCTGGTCGGTAGCCATGCCCGTCGTCGTATAGCGTTTGACGTGCTCGATGGCGCGGAAACCTTCCTGCGCCGCCAGTTTCAGGTCACGCACCGTCACATCATGCTGGAAATCGACGAAGGCCTTGCTCACGTGAGCGCCCGTGCCTGGTGTTCCGACGATGCCGCTGAAGTCCGTCAGGTCATGCGTGACATTGAACGAGCGCTTTCTGACACGCGTGTCGGCCGCTGCTTTGCCGGCTGCAAAACCATCCTCGAGCGCCGCGGCAAGTCCGAACACGCCACGGCACGCACCCGCCGAGCGCTGCGCCTGCCCGGGCGCCGCAGCAGCGGGCAGGAATGCCTGAGCCGCATCGCTCCAGGCGAGCTTACCGCGCGATTGCGAGAAGAGATGCACGGACGGCGTCCAGCCGCCAGCCATAGCCACGTGATCGCAAGGGATCCATGATCCGGCCGCAGCACTGCCATCGGCGCCGATACGCGCAATCCGCACCGCCGTCACGCGCTGGCGGCCCCGGGTTGCAATCACCGTCGCGCCGACCTCTATGGCTATGCCCGCCGTCCGCGCGGCTTCAATCAACGTGCGGTTACCGTTCGGGCGCGGATCGACGATCGTCGCCACGTCGATACCGGCACGATGCAGATCGAGGGCTGCCGCATAGCCGCTGTCGCAGGCGGCCAGCACCACGGTGCGCGAGCCCGGCCGCACGCCGTAGCGATTGACATACGTACGCGCCGCATCCGCAAGCATGATGCCGGGGCGGTCGTTGCCGGGGAACACGATCGGCCGTTCAATGGCGCCTGTCGCCAGCACGACTTCCTTTGCGCGAACCTGCCACAGGCGCTCGCGTGCTGCCGCGGGATCGGAGCTTGCGAGGTGATCCGTGAGCCGCTCGGCCAGCGCAACGAAATTCTGCGCGAAATATCCAAAAGCTTGGGTACGCGGGAGCAGCGTCACGCGCGGCGACGCAGCCAACGCACGCACGGCATCAGCGACCCACGAAGCAGCGGGCGTGCCGTCGATCTCGACGGCCCACTCGCTCAGCAGTGCACCGCCGAGCTCGGCCTGCTCATCGCAGAGGATCACGCGTGCGCCCGCTTCGGTAGCTGCCAATGCAGCAGCAAGGCCAGCCGGCCCCGCGCCGACGACGAGCACATCGCAATGCGCGAAGCGGTTCGCATAGCGATCGGGATCGGGAAGCGTCGGCGCCTTGCCGAGGCCTGCCGCGCGACGGATCAGCGGCTCGTAGATCTTGTGCCACGCCCAGTTCGAATCGAGGAGACGCGGCCCCATGAACGTCTTGTAGTAGAAGCCCGCCGCCAGCAGCGGCGAAAACAAGCTGTTCACCGCGCCGACGTCATAGGAAAGCGACGGCCAGCGATTCTGGCTCTCCGCGACGAGACCATCGTAAAGCTCGACCTGCGTGGCGCGCAGGTTCGGCGCGGCACGCCCGTCGCCGCGATCGATCGTCACGAGCGCATTTGGCTCCTCGGCGCCGGCTGAAAGAATGCCGCGCGGACGATGGTACTTGTAGGAGCGCCCGACGAGATGCACGCCGTTGGCGAGCAGTGCCGAGGCGAGCGTGTCGCCGGGGTGGCCCTGATACGTCCTGCCGTCGAACGTGAAGGAGAGCGTCCTCGCGCGATCGACGCGGCCACCTCCGTTGGTGCGATGAAGGCTGGCCATCAACGAGCATCCTTGGTGCCGTCGCCAAGGTCTGGCCGCGACATTCCCGCTTCGTACGTCGCGAGGATCTCGTCGCTCACGGTATTGCGCACCGCATTGAAAAAGCGCCCGCAGCCGTGAATGTGCCGCCAGCGCTCGGCGTGAACACCTTTCGGATTTGCGCGCATGTAGAGATACGCCGCCCACTCGGCGTCGCTGACGTTCGCAGGCTCGGCCGGACGCGCGACGTGCGCCTCGCCGCCGTAATGGAACTCGGATTCGGGGCGCGCCATGCGGCAGTACGGGCAAGTGATCAGCAGCATGGCACCCTCAATGCGCAACGGCAGCGGCCGCCGCCTCGTCGATCAGACGTCCGGTCGTGAAGCGTTCGAGCGCGAACGGCGCCGCGATCGGGTGCGGTTCGCCGCGCGCCATGGTCGCCGCGAACACATAGGCCGAGCCGGGCGTCGCCTTGAAACCGCCCGTGCCCCATCCGCAATTGACGTAGAGGCCCGGCACGGGCGTGAGGCCGATGATCGGCGAGCGGTCCGGCGTGACATCGACGATGCCGCCCCAGTTGCGCATCATGCGCATGCGCCGGAAGGTCGGGAAGAGATCGCAGATCGCATCGAGCGTATGCGCCGACACGTGCAAGCCACCCGTCTGGCTGTAGGAGGTATAGGCGTCCGTGCCGGCGCCAATCACCAGCTCGCCCTTGTCGGACTGCGAGATATAGGCGTGCACGGTGTTCGACATGACGACACAGGGCAGCACGGGCTTCACCGGCTCGGAGACGAGCGCCTGAAGCGGATAGCTCTCGAGCGGCATCCGCACATCCGCCATGCTCATCAGCACGGACGTATGCCCCGCGGCGACGACGCCGACCTTCTTCGTCCGGATCATGCCGCGCGTCGTCTCGACGCCCTCGACGGCACCACGCGCATCGCGCCGGACGGCCATCACCTCCGCGTTCTCGATGATATCGACCCCGAGGGCGCTCGCGGCGCGCGCATAGCCCCAAGCAACCGCATCGTGCCGCGCCGTGCCGCCGCGCCGTTGCAGGGCCGCACCGAGCACGGGATAGCGCAGCTTCGGCGAGATGTTGAGCGGCGGGCAGAAGGCCTTGGCCGCCTCCGGCGTCAGCCACTCGTTGTCGATGCCCGCGAGGCGGTTCGCGTGCACGTGCCGCTTGAAAACCTGGATGTCGTGCACAGTATGCGCCAGCATCATCACACCGCGTGGCGAGTACATGACGTTGTAGTTGAGCTCGTCCGACAGCGTTTCCCAGAGCTTGACCGAGAGCTCGTAGATCGCCTCGGACTCTTCCCAGAGGTAGTTCGAGCGGATGATCGTCGTGTTGCGACCGGTGTTGCCGCCACCAAGCCATCCTTTCTCGACGACCGCGATGTTGCGGAGCCCATGCTCCTTGGCGAGGTAGTAGGCCGTACCAAGCCCATGCCCGCCACCGCCCACGATTACGGCGTCGTAGGCCGCCTTAGGCTCCGGCGAGCGCCATTGTGCCGGCCAGCGCGCGTGATGGCCCAGCGCCTGGCGCATCAGCGAGAATATCGAGAACTTCATCAGCCGCCCCTAGCCCCCTTGCGGCGACCTCACTCGCCGAACTTGCCGCCGCGTCCTGCCCCACCCGCAAACCGCGCCGCGCCGGCCTGCCCCTCGGCCGCGACCGCCGCAATGCCGTGCGCAAACTCGGCCTTCATAGCGTGCTCGAACGGAAGCTCCCACTGACGATAGACCGACGCGCGGTCGAGGTTCATGCATATCTGCGGGAACTCGGCAAGCTGCCGCGCGAGCGCCTCGGCCGCTGCCCGCGACTCACCCTTGGCCACGACGCGGTTCGCAAGTCCCATGCGGAGCGCCTCCTCGGCGCCGACCGGCCGGCCGGTTAGGATCATGTCGAGCGCATGGCTCTGGCCGATGAGACGCGGCAGGCGCACGGTGCCGCCGTCGATCAGCGGTACGCCCCAGCGACGGCAGTAGACGCCGAAGACCGCATCCTCCTCGGCAACGCGCATGTCGCACCAGATAGCAAGCTCGAGCCCACCTGCAACGGCGTGTCCGGCCACCGCTGCGATCACCGGCTTCGACAGCTTGAGCCGCGAAGGCCCCATCGGCCCGTCACCATCGAGGCTATAGCGTTTGCGCCGCTCGCCCGACGCGATCGCCTTCAGATCGGCGCCAGCGCAGAACGCGCCGCCCGAGCCCCACAGCACCGCGACACGCTGCTCAGGATCGGCATCGAAGGCGCGGAAGGCGTCGGCCAGTGCCTCCGCCGTCTCATTGTCGACGGCATTGCGCACCTCCGGGCGATTGATGATGACTGTAGTCACCGGCCCATCCTGCTCGACGCGGACTTTCGATGTCATGAGGCGTCCCCAGCTTCGCTGATGGCCTAGCGCTCCTTGCATGAGCGGTATCGCATGGCGAGACTTTTCTTCTCATTCGCGAGGGTCTGTAGCTCGCGTCAGCAATTGCATAACGGGGAGGACGGCGACCTCGCAACCGGAAGCGCTCCGGAATCGAGGCCGCAGCCTGTGGGGGCCGGGTAGAAGAGTTATATAAGACTTTGAAGCCGCGCGAGATTGTTGGTGGCTGCCGCTGCGCGCTGTCATCGCAGCAGGCGTCGGCGTCGCCGTAGAGCGCTGGCTTTTCTTCGCCGAGGCCGAGCACATTTCGATGCTCTACTATGGACGCCCGGCGGCATAGCTCGGCGAATCTTCGCCTACATCTGCAACGACCAGAAAGCCTCTTCCCAGGCCTCGACGGCGAACTGCACATCATAGCGTGACTCGAAGAGTGCACGCGCGCGCTGCCCCATTTCCTCGGTGTGCGTCCGGTCCTCCGCCAGTGCACGTATGGCGCGCGCAAGGCCCTCGCCATCGCCTTCGGCAACGACGATACCTGTCCGGCTCTCCGTGAGAATGCGGCCGATCTCGCCCTCGGGATCGCCGATGAAGATGGCCGGGCGGCCAGCGGCAGCGCTGCCGTAGTACTTGCTCGGCACGATGAGCCCTTCGAGCTCCGGCCTCAGAGAGATGAGATGAACATCCGGAGCAGACAGGCTCTCGGCGAGCCGTTCGCGCGGCTGGTAGGGTTGAAAGAGGACGTTCGCGAAGTCACGGCGGCGGCTCTCCGTCTGCAGCTTCGCGAGCTGCGCGCCACCTCCCACGAACAGCCAGTGGATCGGCGCCTGGGGCGCCACGATCAGCGGCGCGCCCACAGCCATGCGCACGGCACCGGCGCGACCGTAGGTCTCCGCTTCCGTCTGTGCGATGGCCGCAAGAATGGTGCTCATGTCGTGGGCACGGCCGAGATTGCCCGAGTACCCGACGACGAATGAGTCTCCGAGCCCCCATGCCTGACGAAGCCCGTTGGCGCCCCGCGCGACAGGGCGCACCGCACCGCCATCCGCCCAGTTCGGAATGACGCGAATGCGCGACGATGGCACGCCCGCGCGGACGAGCCATGCCGCCATGCGCTCGCCGATCGCGATATTGAGCGCGGCCTTGGTCAGCACCTTGTTTCGCCACCAGCGCAGAAGCGCGAGCGGCAGTCTTGGCAGTTGTCCGCCTCCCATGCCGAGGATCGTCGCCACCTCGGGATAGATGTCCTGCAGCCAGTTGACGGGACGCGCGCCGCGCAGCCACGCAATCGGCATGGTCACCAGCGACAGCAACGGCGGATCCGTCTTCGCGACGATCACATCGCCGCGCCGCGCCCTCAGGAGCGCCCACGCCGCGGAGAGATAGAATGTCAGATAGTCGACGGCGCGCCCAACCAGCCCCGCACGTCCGAAGCCGGTTGTCGCGACGCGCACCACCTCGACACCGGCCACGGTCTCCCGCGCCGGCAGCCGCGCGCCAGGATCATCGTATTTCAGTCGCGATGTCACGACGGTGATCGCGTGCCCGCGCCTGGCGAGCGCGAACGCGAGATCCGTCAGCATCTGGCTGGTCGCCGCGTGATCCGGGTAGAAGTAGCGATTAACGAAGAAGATGCGCAAGGACGCGACCGTCAACCCGGCCCGTGCTCGAGGAACCACCGATAGGTGCCGGCAATCCCGGCCTCGAGCGGGATCGAGGCCCGCCAGCCGAGCGATGAAAGCAGGGATACGTCGAGCAGCTTGCGCGGCGTGCCATCCGGCTTTGACGTATCGTGGTCGAAACGCCCCTGGAAGCCGACCACGCGCGCGCAGATCCCGGCCAGCTCCGCGATCGAGACATCCTCGCCAACGCCAACGTTCACGTGGCTCTCGTCATCATAGACCTTCATGAGGTGAACGAGCGCATCGGCCAGGTCATCGACGTGAAGGAACTCGCGCCGCGGCTTGCCCGTGCCCCACAGGACGACGCTCTCGGCGCCTGCGATCTTCGCCTCGTGCATCTTGCGGATCAGCGCCGGCAGCACATGACTGGAGGCGAGATCGAAGTTGTCGTGCGGACCGTACAGGTTCGTCGGCATGGCCGAGATGAAGCGGCAGCCGTACTGGCGTCGATAGGCCTGCGCGAGCTTGATGCCGGCGATCTTGGCGATCGCATACCATTCATTGGTCGGCTCGAGCGGCCCTGTCAGCAGCGCCGCTTCGCTCATCGGTTGGGCCGCAAGACGCGGATAGATGCAGGAAGATCCAAGGAACAGGAGCTTCTCGACACCAACGTGATGCGCCGCGTCGATGATGTTCGCCTCGATCAAGAGATTGTCGTAGAGAAATTCGGCCGGGCGCGTGTCGTTGGCCAGAATCCCGCCGACGGTCGCCGCAGCGACGAACACCACCTCGGGGCGCTCGCACGCCATCCAGGCGCGGACCGCCCCCTGCTCTCTGAGATCGACCTCGCGGCGCGCGACCTTGAGCAGCGTGCATCTCTCCGAGCTGAGCCGCCGCGTCAAGGCAGCACCGACCATCCCGCGATGGCCGGCAACCCATACGCGCTTTCCGGCGAGCGCGAATGCCGCCGACGTTGCGCTAGCCATGGATGTCCTTCCGGTCCTGATCGCGGGCAATGAGCTTCAGATCCTCGCGCACCATTTCCGCCACCATCTCACGGAAGGGGATAGTGTGCCGCCATCCAAGACGCTCGCGCGCCTTCGTTGCATCGCCGAGCAGCAGGTCGACCTCCGTAGGACGGAAGTACCTTGGATCGATGGCCACAAGCTCCGCGCCCGTGATCGCGTCGATACCCTTCTCATCGACTCCTTTGCCGCGCCACTCGATGCGGCGGCCGATCATTTCGAAGGCGATTTCGACCAGCTCGCGGACCGAATGCAGCTCACCCGTCGCCAGCACATAGTCATCGGGCACGTCCTGCTGAAGGATGCGCCACATGCCTTCCACGAAATCGCGCGCGTGCCCCCAGTCGCGCTTGGCATCGAGATTGCCGAGATAGAGCTTCTTCTGAAGGCCCATGACGATTGCGGCCACGGCGCGGGTGACCTTGCGCGTGACGAAGGTCTCGCCGCGTATCGGGCTCTCGTGATTGAAGAGAATGCCGTTCGAGGCGTGCATGCCGTACGCCTCGCGATAGTTGACCGTGATCCAGTACGCATAGAGCTTAGCTACCGCGTAGGGGCTGCGGGGATAGAACGGCGTCGTCTCGCTCTGCGGTGTCGCCTGCACCTTGCCGTAGAGCTCCGACGTCGAGGCTTGATAGAAGCGCGTCGTCTTCTCGAGACGGAGAATCCGGATCGCCTCGAGCAGGCGCAGCGTGCCCATGGCATCGGCATTGGCCGTGTACTCGGCGGTCTCGAAGCTCACCTGCACATGGCTCTGGGCTGCAAGGTTGTATATCTCGTCGGGCTGCGTCTCTTGCACGATACGAATGAGGTTCGTCGCATCGGTCAGGTCGCCGTAGTGGAGATGAAACCTCGTCTCGCGCTCGTGCGGGTCGACATAAAGGTGATCCACGCGCCCCGTGTTGAACGACGAGGAGCGGCGCTTGATGCCGTGGACAGTGTAGCCTTTGCCGAGCAGAAGCTCGGCAAGGTAGGCACCATCCTGCCCGGTGACACCTGTAATAAGCGCTACCTTCGTACTCATGTCCTCTCCATGACAACGCGACGCGCGTGCCGCGGATCGCCGAAACGGCGCTTCCTGCCGCTTGTTCCGCGACTCAGCGCCCGTAAAACGAACGATACCATGCGACCAGCCTGGCGACGCCCTCCGTGACCGAGGTCGTCGGTGCATAGCCGACGGCACGCGACAGCTCGGATACGTCGGCGAACGTGTCCGGGACATCGCCCGGCTGCATGGGCAGCAGCTCCCTCAGCGCTTTCTTGCCGAGAGCCGCCTCTATGGCCGAGATGAAATCGGCGAGCTGGACCGGCGCGCTGTTGCCGATGTTGTAAAT
>CAUJKI010000549.1 GCA_963205015.1 Pseudomonadota bacterium | reverse complement strand
GACGTACTCGTCGAGGCCATTGCCTATACGCTCCCATAGAAGCCGATGGCTTAGGAAACAACCTATGGCACCGGCCGAGACCGGAAAATCGGGCAGATAAGGAATCGCGGCTCCGTCGACGGCAGGTAGGCGTTCGATCTTCAGGCCAAGAGCTGCCCTTGGCGCGCCACCGCAGCCCACCGATCTGTCGATCTATCAAGATTGATGCAAACGGCGAGCAACTATCCGCCTCCCCCAACCAAGTCGGACACGACCCCCGAAGACAAACTTTATCGACCCAGGCCTCCGCGGCTGCGTCTAGATACTTGTGGTTACTTCGCCTCCTTCTGAACCTGCGCCGCGGCCTGCTCGAGGAAGTTGAACATGGCGTCACGGATCTCGCTGTCGCTTATCTTGAGGCTCTTGGCGTCGAAGTCTCCGCGGATCTTGCGGAAGACGTCATCATCGCCTTTCTCCTGAAGATCGGCCTTCCGGACAGCTTTAACATAGTCTTCGACGGCAGTTCCGCTCAGTCCAAGCTTGGCAGCGGCCCATTCTGCTACCATCTTGTTGCGTCGTGACTCGGCCCTGAACTTCAAATCCTGATCCAACGCGAACTTCTTCTCGAACGCTTTTTCCCGTTCATCGAACGTCGTCATGTGGATCTCCGGATGAAATCTAGGCCGTACTGCTGCGCGTCGTGCCTGGCGAGAAGCGTCCCACCAGCGTGCGTTGCTCGTAGAAGGCATATCGTGAGCCGCACTGGCAAATCAACCATGCACGGTTTGTGAACATCGTACACTGTGAGCAGCCTGGGGTGGTCGTTGTTTCTGTGGGGCGGTTCGGATACTCTCCGGACCACGGGCTGACATGAGCGTTTGGGGCGGTGGCGCGCTGCGCGAGCCAAGCCGAGCTGGGCAATCCGGCTGGGTTATCGAGGCAGTGGGGCGTGCCCGCGACCGAAGGCCCGGACCAAGCACGGATACCACGAAGGATCCACGAAAATGAATAGGCGGCGTCGCATCTACGAGGGCAAGGCCAAGGTGCTCTACGAGGGTCCGGAGCCCGGGACCCTGATCCAGCATTTCAAGGATGACGCCACGGCGTTCAACGCCAAGAAGCATGCGCTGATCGACGGCAAGGGCGTTCTCAACAACCGTATCTCCGAGTACATCTTCCAGCGCCTCGGCGAGATCGGCGTGCCGACCCACTTCATCAAGCGCCTCAACATGCGCGAGCAGCTCATCCGCGAGGTGGAGATCATTCCCCTCGAGGTGGTCGTGCGCAATGTCGCGGCGGGCTCACTGGCGTCCCGGCTGGGTCTCGAGGAGGGAAGCGCGCTGCCACGCTCGATCGTCGAGTTCTACTACAAGAACGACAAGCTCAACGATCCGATGGTCTCGGAGGAGCACATCACGGCCTTCGGCTGGGCGACGCCCGCCGAGATCGACGAGGTCATGCAGATGGCGCTCCGCGTCAACGACTTCCTCGTCGGCCTGTTTCTTGGCATCGGCATCCGGCTCGTGGACTTCAAGGTCGAGTTCGGGCGGCTGTGGGAGCAGAACGACAACATGCGGATCGTGCTCGCCGATGAGATCAGCCCGGACTGCTGCCGCCTGTGGGATGTTTCGAGCGGCGATAAGATGGACAAGGACCGCTTCCGCCAGGACCTCGGCGGCCTCATCGAGGCCTACCAGGAGGTCGCGCGCCGGCTCGGCGTGCTGACCGAGAACCCGCGGCCGAAGGGCTCCGGCCCCGTGCTCGTCTCGACAAACGGCATGAAGCCCAATTGACTGGTGATCGTTCGATGACGTCAAAAAGCCGGGCCGAATGCCCGGCTTTTTCGTTTTGAGCGGGGCAGAACGCCTAATTGACACGTTGCCAGCGCGATGCGGTGTTGGTATCGAGCGCCAGAACCGCAAGGCCGGACCGCGAGGCCGGAACTGCAAGGGGCGAGCGCCGTGGCCGAGACCGAGATCCGACCCTTCAATATCAACTTCGGCCCTCAGCATCCGGCCGCGCACGGCGTGCTGCGCCTGGTGCTGGAGCTGGACGGCGAGGTCGTCGAGCGCGTCGACCCGCACATCGGCCTCCTCCACCGCGGCACCGAGAAGCTGATCGAGCACAAGTCCTACCTGCAGGCCATCGGCTACTTCGACCGCCTCGACTATGTCGCGCCCATGAACCAGGAGCACGCCTTCTGCATGGCGGCGGAGAGGCTCCTGGAGCTCACGATCCCCAAGCGCGCCCAGCTCATCCGCGTGCTCTATTCCGAGATCGGACGCATTCTCTCGCACCTCCTCAACGTCACCACGCAGGCCATGGACGTCGGCGCGCTGACGCCGCCGCTCTGGGGCTTCGAGGAACGCGAGAAGCTCATGGTCTTCTATGAGCGCGCTTCCGGCTCGCGGATGCACGCCAAGTATTTCCGCATGGGCGGCGTGCATCAGGACCTGCCGCCCGAGCTGATCGCCGACATCCATGCGTGGTGCGACCCGTTCCTCAAGGTCTGCGACGACATCGAGGGCCTGCTGACCGAGAACCGCATCTTCAAGCAACGCAACGTCGACATCGGCACATTCACGATGGCCGAGGCCATGGCTTGGGGCATGTCGGGCGTCATGCTGCGCAGCACGGGCGTCGCTTGGGATTTGCGCCGCGCCCAGCCTTACGAGTGCTACTCCGAGCTCGCGTTCGATATCCCGATCGGCAAGAATGGCGACTGCTACGACCGCTATGTCATGCGCATGGTCGAGATGCGCGAAGCCGCGCGCATCATGAAGCAATGCTGCGAGAAGCTTGCTTCCGCCGAAGGCCAGGGGCCGCACGTCTCGGACGACAAGAAGGTCGTGCCGCCGAAGCGGGGCGAGATGAAGCGCTCCATGGAAGCGCTGATCCACCACTTCAAGCTCTATACCGAGGGTTTCCATGTGCCGCCCGGCGAGGTCTACGCTGCGGTGGAAGCCCCCAAGGGTGAGTTCGGCGTCTATCTTGTCGCGGATGGTTCGAACAAGCCCTATCGCTGCAAGATCCGCGCGCCGGGTTTCCCGCACCTTCAGGCGCTCGACCCCTTTGGCAAGAAGCATCTCCTCGCCGATGTGTCGGCAATCCTCGGCTCGTTCGATATCGTGTTTGGTGAGATCGACAGGTAGACGAAGGGTTCTCCGCACCCCACATTGCGAAAGGTTCTCCGCGCCGATAAGGGTCCGGGGAACCAAGCGTGCCACGGGCCGTTGACGCTTCAGCGCTCGAAGGCTTCAAGAGCGCGGGTAATGGGCAAGCCGCGGGTGCGGCTCTGGGGATAGGATCGTCTCCGACCTGGCCAGTATTGCCGCACTATCCTACGGCACGGTGGAGTTGGCCAAATTTAACCATATTGTTCGACCAGGAGCACGCCGCATACTTAAGAGAGTATCACCGGCAGGCGCCACGCAGGATACGGCCCGATAACCTGCGATTAAGAACAACAGACAGCTGTGTTCCGAGAATGACCGACAAAGATCTGAGCCTTACCATTGCCGGCAACCGCGTCGGCCTGCTTCTTTTCCACGGCCTCGGCGGAACGCCGATGGAGCTGCGCTACGTCGCCTACGGCGTCGCGCGTGCCGGCTACACCGTTCACTGTCCGCTGCTCGCCGGCCACGGCGGCGGCGTCGACGACGTCGCCAACACCACCTGGCAGGACTGGTACGCCAGCGCCGAAGCCGCACTCCACCGCATCCGCCAGGATTGCGACGTGGTTTTCGTGGGCGGTCTTTCGGTCGGTGCCGTGCTGGCGCTACTGCTCGCGGCGCGCAATCCAAAGCTCGTGCAGGGGACGGTCTCCTACGCGCCGATCTTCTGGCTCAATGGCTGGGTCATGCCGTGGTACGCGCGCCTCTTCGGTCTCGTGCACCACAAGTGGTTCGCCAATCTGCTCAAGTTCGAGGACGCCGAGCCGCACGGGATCAAGGACCCGCGCGTGCGCGCGCTCATCGCCAATGCCTTGAAGAGCGCCGACAACTCGGTTTCGGGCCTGCCCTATACGCCGGGCGGTGCCGTGCTGGAGCACCGCTGGATGGTGAAGGCGTTCATGCGCGAGGCCGGCAAGGTGACGCAGCCGTCGCTGGTGTTCCATCCACGCGAGGACGATCACGCCGACATCAACAATTCCGAATATCTCCAGCGCCATCTCGGCGGTCGGGTCGAGCTGGTCGTGCTCGATGACAGCTATCACATCATCACGATCGACCGGCAGCGCCAGGTCGTCGTCGACCGCACGGTGTCGTTCATGAACCAGGTCGCGGCCGAGATCGAGATGGCAAAGCCCGTGTCGCGCGACCGCGGCAAAGCACGCGCTGATCACCAGCTCGAAGCACGGACAGGCCGCGCCTGATCAGCGCAGCCGAGTCGGCGCGACAGCGCACAGCGATCAGGCCGCCGATGGCCCTGGATCGTCGTCTTCCGGCCCCTCCCGGACATCCTCGGTCCGCCGCCCGCGGGCCTGTGCGCCATCGATCAATCTGAGGCCGACACGCTCATTCCTGAGACGTGCGGCTTCCGGCTGATGAACCACGCGTATGATGCTCAGGACATCGGTTCTTCCGTCCGCCGTCTCGACGGTGATGGCATCGCCCTCCATGAGCCCGAGCAGCGCGAGCCCGTGAAGGCTCGAGATGGGGAGCGCGGCGCCTCGCAGCGCGCTCTCGCCGCCGTGCGTCAGGACACGCGTCTCGGCGCTGCCGCTGCCAATGCGAAACTCGACGCGGCTGTTGATCGTCGCAACGCGCGGATCGATGTCGTCGCTGAAGCAGATGCGGGCGGTCGCAAGCTTGCGGCGGAGCAGCCGCTTGATTGCGGCCTGTGCCTGCGCCTGCGCTTCGAGGCGATCCATCATGCCTTCGAGCACGCTGATGTCCTTGGCCGTCAGCTGGCTCCGCGTGTCGTCACGCATTGCGCGCCTCCTCCTCGGATGCGACGGCGAGAACGGTCAGTTCCTGCTCGCGACCGTCGCGTGCGCGCCAGCGGATGGACTGACCGGTCGAGAGGCCGATGAGGGCGGCGCCGATCGGGGTCATGACCGAGATACGGCCCGCGTCGATGTCCGCTTCGCCCGGAAGGACGAGCGTCACCTGCCGCTCTCCGGCGCCGCTCGTCTGGAAGCGTACCGTAGAGCCCATGCGGATGGCGTGCGCCGGGACGTTCTGCTGAGGGACGACCTTGGCGCGATCCAGCTCCTCGAGAAGGGCTTCGGAGACCTCCGGCATCCGCTTCTCCATCGCGACTGCGAGGGAGATCAGGTTCCTGTGGTCGACGTCCCCTATGACGAGTTTCGGTTTGGCGCGGGTAGGCGCAATCTGGTCCATGACAGTGCTCATAGTTCGAGAGCCTCGGCCCGGCGGGTGCGCCAAGCCGGCAGGCTCATCCATTGATGTCGGGAATGGCTGGAAATTGTGGGAGCCTCGCGCGGCTCCGCTTTCCCCGAACGCCGGGCAAGATGCGCCGGGTCCGGGGCTAGAAATGCGCGATCAAAAGGATCCGCTGCAAATTGGCGCGCTCGGTCATCATGCCTAAGAAGTTGGCACCTTCGGGCGATTTGTCAAGGAATGGGCAGAGAACGGATCTGCGCACAGGCTGCGACTTCGGCACGATTGACGCGCCGATCGGCGAGGCGTATGCCCCCGCGTGGGACACCCCTCCCCAACGAGGGGCTTCTATCTGGAAGGGTAGGCTCACATGACGACGACGACGCGGCCGCAGCAGCGGCCTGATTGCACGCATTTTTCCTCCGGCCCCTGCGCCAAGCGTCCCGGCTGGTCCCCCGAAGCTCTCGGAAAAGCATTCCTCGGCCGGTCGCACCGGGCGAAGGAAGGCAAGGCGCGCCTCAAGCTCGCCATCGACAAGACCAGGGCACTGCTCGGGCTCCCCACCGATTACATCTGCGCCATCGTACCCGCTTCCGATACCGGCGCCTTCGAGCTCGCCATGTGGTCGATGCTCGGCGCCCGCGGCGTCGATGCACTCGCCTGGGAGAGTTTCGGCGAGGGCTGGGTCACGGACATGACCAAGCAGCTCAAGCTCGCCGATATCCGCGTGATCAAGGCGCCTTATGGTGAGCTGCCTGACCTCGGCACTGTCGATTTCAGTCGCGACGTACTCTTCACCGCCAATGGCACGACCTCGGGTGTGCGCGTGCCGGACTACAATTGGATTCCCCCAAACCGCGCCGGCCTCACGTTTGCCGATGCGACCTCGGCCGCCTTCGCACAGCCCGTCGACTGGCCGAAGATCGATGTGCTGACCTTCTCCTGGCAGAAAGTGCTCGGCAGCGAGGCCGCACACGGGATGCTTGTCCTCTCGCCGCGCGCGGTTCAGCGCCTCGAGACCTACAGTCCCGCCTGGCCGCTCCCGAAGATTTTCCGGCTCACCAAGGGCGGCAAGCTGAACCGGGCGATTTTCGAAGGCGAGACGATCAATACGCCGTCGATGCTGGCGCTCGAGGACTATCTCGACGCGCTCGCCTGGGCCGACCGGGTCGGCGGCCTCGCCGGCCTCATGGCGCGCGCGGATGCCAATGCCAAGGTGCTCTACGACTGGGTGGACCGCACGCCCTGGATCGCGCCGCTCGCGCGGGACCCGAAGACGCGCTCGAATACCAGCGTGTGCCTGAAGTTCACCGATCCTGCCGTGACTGCGCTGCCGCTCGAGGCACAGGCGGTCTTTGCGAAGAGCGTGTCGGGCCTTCTCGAGAAGGAAGGCGTCGCCATGGACGCGGGCTACTACCGCGACGCGCCGCCAGGTCTCAGGATCTGGACGGGCTCGACGGTGGAAACGCGCGACGTCGAGCTGCTCGTGCCCTGGATCGAGTGGGCCTATGCAGAGGCCCGCGCCTCTCTCGCGAAGGCAGCCTGAGGGCTGAACTGAGGGACGCGCGCCGCCCCTCACTAATTCCGCATCAGAAAATGCACCCGCGCCGCAGCATCGCGAACGGACGTGCCGGCGCACATTCATTCAGGATCATGACGCCATGGCTCCCAAAGTTCTCATTTCCGATGAGCTTTCTCCCACCGCCGTACAGATCTTCAAGGACCGCGGCATCGACGTGACCTTCGAGCCGACCCTCGGCAAGGACAAGGAGAAGCTTGCCGAGATCATCGGCAACTATGATGGCCTCGCGGTCCGCTCGGCGACGAAGGCCACCGAGAAGATCATCGCGGCTGCCAAGAACCTGAAAGTGATCGGCCGGGCCGGCATTGGTGTCGACAACGTTGATATCAAGGCCGCCACTGCCAAGGGCATCATCGTGATGAACACGCCCTTCGGCAATTCGATCACCACCGCCGAGCACGCCATCGCCATGATGATGGCGCTTGCCCGCCAGCTCCCGGAGGCGGATCGCTCGACGCAGGCCGGCAAGTGGGAGAAGTCGCGATTCATGGGCGTCGAGCTCTTCGGCAAGACGCTCGGCGTGATTGGCTGCGGCAACATCGGCTCGATCGTCGCCGACCGTGCGATCGGCCTGAAGATGCGCGTCGTCGCGTTCGATCCGTTCCTGTCCGAGGAGCGGGCCATGGAGATCGGCGTCGAAAAGGTCGAGCTGCCGGCGCTGCTCCAGCGTGCGGACTTCATCACGCTTCACACGCCGCTGACAGAGCGGACGCGCAACGTCCTCAACGAAGCGGCGTTCGCGCAGATGAAGCCGGGCGTGCGCATCATCAATTGCGCACGCGGCGGCCTCGTCGACGAGAAGGCGCTCGCGGCGGCGCTGAAATCCGGCAAGGTTGCCGGCGCCGCGCTCGACGTGTTCGAGGTCGAGCCCGCCAAGGAGAACATCCTCTTCGGTCTGCCGAACGTGATCTGCACGCCGCATCTCGGAGCGGCGACCTCCGAAGCGCAGGAGAATGTGGCGCTGCAGATCGCCGAGCAGATGTCCGACTACCTGCTCAAGGGCGCGATCGCCAACGCGGTGAATTTTCCCTCGATCACGGCCGAGGAGGCGCCACGCCTGCGCCCCTGGGTGAAGCTCGCCGAGCAGCACGGCCTCTTCGCCGGCCAGCTCACCGAGACGAGCATCAAGGGTATCCGCCTCGAATATTCGGGCACGGTCGCCGAGCTGAACGTCAAGCCGCTCTCTGCGGCCGCCGTGGCCGGCATCCTGCGGCCGCTCCTCTCGGATGCGGTCAACATGGTCTCGGCCGCAACGACGGCCAAGGACCGCGGCATTGTCATCGAGGAGGTCGTCCGCACGCAGGACGGTGCCTTCGAGGGCTACATGCGCCTGACGGTCAAGACCGACAAGTACGACCGCTCGGTGGCCGGCACCGTCTTCGCCGACGGCCGCCCGCGGATCATCCAGGTGCGCGACATCAACATGGAGTTCGAGACGGCGCCGCATATGCTGTTCGTGCGCAATGCCGACAAACCGGGCTTCATCGGCAACTTCGGGATGCTCATGGGCAAAGCCGGCCTCAACATCGCGACGCTCAACCTCGGCCGCGATAAGCCCGGCGGCGACGCGATCTGCATCGTGACGCTCGATGAGCCCATGCCGGAGCCTGTCATGGCGGAAGTGCTGGCACTCCCGCATGTCGTCAGGGCCAATCGTCTGGCGTTTTGACGAGCAAGCAGACAAACATTGGCGTCAGAATATTGAAATAGTTGTTCAGCAACGAGGGCGACGGATACCCGTCGCCCCGGCCGTTTGGCCCGGGTGTGCGTGATGCACATCACCTATGAAGGGGACGGTTCGATGAAGATGCTGAAGTTGGTTTCCGCGGTTCTGGCGCTCTCGATATCGGGTGCGATGGCCGCTCAGGCAGCACCGGGCTTTACGACGGCCAACGTGAACCACAGAACGGGTCCGGATACGGAATTCCCGAGCATGGGCGTGATACCGGAAGGCGCGTCGGTCGATATCCGTGGCTGCCTCAGGGATGAGTCCTGGTGCGACGTCATCGCGGGCGGCAACCGCGGCTGGGTGTTCAGCGAGTATCTCGCCCTCAGCCGTCGCGGAGAGTACGTGCCGGTGCCCGACATCGGCCTCAGCGCGGCCCGCATCCCCGTCGTGACGTTCCTCGCGTCCAACTACTGGCGCCAGCACTACACCGGACGCCCCTGGTTCAAGGAGCGCGACCGCTGGGTGGCGTTTAAGCCGCGGCCGCGTCCTGGCTGGCGTGCGCCGCCTTCAGGTCCGCGCAAGGCCGGCTGGTGGCGTCAGGGCTACCAGGCTCCGCAGGGTATGAAGGGCCCGCCGGATCGCGGCTGGAAGCGGCCGAACCGCTGATCGGCGGCGCCTGAAGGCATGATCCCCTGCCCGGGCCGGCAACGGTCCGGGCAGGTTGCGTTCGGCGCAGATCCGCCGATAGGCGCAGGGCCAGCGCGATTATTGACACCACATGCCCCTCTGCCCCATATAGGGCCCATGTCGATGATAGCGAACATCCGCGAGCGACGTCGTCGGGGCTGCGGCCCGCGGCAGCGATGACGGCGTGGTGAGACCAGCCGTTGTTGCCCGTGCCGCGCCGTCGCGCGGCCTTTTTCATTTTGGACGCGCGCGCCAAAGCCCCTCTCTCTCCTGAAATCGCCGCCACTCCCGATCTGATCCAGCATTGGAAAGAGAACCACCGATGTCCGCCGCTACCACCGCCGCCAAGCCTGCTGCCGCTCCGTCCGGGCCATCGCCTGCCGTCATGGGGACGTACGGCCGTTACGACGTCGTCTTCGATCGGGGTGAGGGCTCCTGGCTGATCGACACCAAGGGCGAGCGCTATCTCGATTTCGGCTCCGGCATAGCAGTGAATGCGCTCGGCCACGCCAATCCGAAGCTCATCGCCGCGCTCGCCGAGCAGGCGCAGAAGCTCTGGCATACCTCGAATCTCTATCGCGTCGCCGGCCAGGAGAAGCTTGCCGAGCGGCTGGTCGCCTCGACGTTCGCGGACAAGGTCTTCTTCTGCAATTCCGGCGCGGAAGCGTGCGAGGGCATCATCAAGCTCGCGCGGCGCTACCAGTTTGCGAGCGGCCATCCCGAGCGCTGGCGCATCATCACGTTCAAGGGCTCCTTCCACGGCCGTACGCTCGGCACGATTGCTGCCGCCGGGAACGAGAAGTACCTGGAAGGCTTCGGTGAGCCGGCGCCCGGTTTCGACGTGCTCGCGACGGTGAATGATCTCGCGCTCGTCGAGAAAACCATCGGCCCCGCGACGGCCGCCATCATGGTCGAGCCGATCCAGGGTGAGGGCGGCATCCGCGCCTGCACGAAAGAATTCCTCCAGGGGCTCCGCGCGCTCGCCGACAAGAACGGCCTGCTGCTCATCCTCGACGAGGTGCAGACGGGCGTCGGCCGCACGGGCAAGCTCTTTGCCTACGAGTCTGCAGGCATCAAGCCGGATGCCATGGCGATCGCGAAGGGTATCGGCGGCGGTTTCCCGGTCGGTGCCTTCCTGGCGACGACGGAAGCGGCGAAGGGCATGGTCCCCGGCACGCATGGCTCGACGTTCGGCGGCAATCCGCTGGCGATGGCGGTCGGCAATGCCGTGCTCGAGGCCGTACTGGAGCCGGGTTTCCTCGAGGACGTGCAGAGGAAGACGCTGCGCTTCAAGCAGCTCCTCGCCGGCCTCAAGGACGAACATCCCGATCTCGTCGAGGAGATTCGCGGCGAGGGCCTCCTGATCGGCGTCAAGATCAAGGACAAGATTCCGGCTGGCGACGTCGTGAAAGCCTGCCTCGCCGAGCATCTGCTGACGGTTGGCGCCGGCGATAATGTCGTACGCATGATCCCGCCACTCACGACGCCGGACGACGAGTTGGCCGAGGGCGTCGCCCGCCTCTCGCGGGCGCTTTCCGGCGTGAAGAAGCAAGCAAAATAGAAATCACGGTCGTCGGCACCGTCGCTCCTGCGAATGGGGGTGGTGGGGCCGATGGCCTTTCATTCCGACCTTGAACGGCGAGACCGCCATGGATGCCCGTATTGGTTTGAAGTCGCCCCGCCATTTTCTCGATCTCGACGGGATCGACGCGCGCGTCCTGCGCCGAATCGCCGACATGGCTCACGAGATGAAGAAAGCCGGCAAGCGTGTGCCGAAGCATCTGAGGCCGAAGGACATCGAGGACATGGTCCTCGTGATGATCTTCGAGAAGCCCTCCACGCGCACGCGCGTCTCCTTCGATGTTGCCATGCGCCAGCTCGGCGGACAGACGATCGGCCTCAACCATACCGACACCCAGCTCGGCCGCGGCGAGCCGATCGCGGACACGGCGAAAGTGCTTTCGCGTTATGCCGATGCGCTCATGGTGCGCACGAACCTGCACGGGACGCTCATCGAGCTTGCCGACAATGCCACGATCCCGGTCATCAATGGTCTGACGGACCGCAGTCATCCGTGCCAGGTCATTGCCGATATCCTGACCTTCGAGGAGAGCAGGGGCGCCATCGCGGGGCGGACCGTGGCCTGGGTCGGCGACGGCAACAACGTCGCTTCGTCGTGGATGCACGCGGCCGTCAAGTTCGGCTTTCAGCTGCGCGTCGCGACGCCTGCGCAGCTCAAGCCCGATCCTGAGGTGGTCTCCTGGGTCAAGGCCGAGAGTGGCGGCGATGCGGTGGTGCTTACCGACGATCCCGCGGAGGCCGTGAAGGGGGCGGAATGCGTCGTGACCGACACGTGGGTCTCCATGGGGCAGAACGACGTCGCGCGGCGCAAGCAGCTCCTCGGGGCCTACGCGGTCGATCAGAAGCTGATGGGCAGGGCCGCGAAGGATGCGATCTTCATGCACTGCCTGCCGGCCTACCGGGGACACGAGGTTTCGGCGGACGTGATCGACGGCGCGCAGTCGGTCGTCTTCGACGAAGCGGAGAACCGGCTCCACGCCCAGAAGGCTATTCTCGCCTGGTGCCTCGGCGTCGATTGAGCAGGACGATGGAGCGATGACGATCAGAGCGGGCCGAACGGATATCGGCGGGCCGCCGGTGCGCGATGACCTCGTGCTGCCGTTCGGCACCGTGCGCTCGCGCGTTGCCGGTCGCGTCGTCCGGCTCGGCCACGTGATCGACGAGATCCTCTCGGCCCACGACTATCCCGAGCCGATCAGCGTCGTGCTCGGCCAGGCGATCGCGCTGACGGCACTCCTCGGCCAGCAGCTCCAGGAGGGTGGCCGGCTGATCCTGCAGACGAAGTCGGACGGGCCGCTCGGCTTTCTCGTCGTGCAGTACGAAGTTCCAGGCCGGCTGCGCGGCTATGCGAGCTACGATGCCGCGCGGCTCAAGAAGCTGGAAGAGAAGGGGACATTGAGCGCTGGCGACTTGATGGGCCATGGCCGCCTTGCCATGACGATCGATCCAGGCGGCGAGCAGGAGAGCCATCAGGGTGTCGTGCCGCTCGATGGTCTGGATCTTGCCGAGGCTGCGATTACCTATTTCCGGCAGTCGGAGCAGCTTCCGACCTTCATCCGTTTGACGGCCGTACGCCACTTCGTCGGCCGCAGCGGCGATACACCCTCGCGCTGGCACTGGCGGGCAGGGGGGCTGATCGTACAGCATGTGCCGGCCCTGGGCGGCGAGCAGAAACCGGAGCTGACGGGCGAAGCGCATGATGCGAGCCTTGCCGGTGAGCACGATGATGACTGGAACCGTGTCGAAATCCTCGCGGCGACCGTCGAGGACCATGAGCTGATCGATCCGCTGCTTGCACCCGAGCGCCTGCTGATCCGCCTCTTTCACGAAGAGGGCGTGCGCGTTGCGCCCATCGTGCCGCTCGAAGCCAGGTGCCGCTGCTCGCGCGGGCGGATCGGTGCGTTCCTCAAGGGCTTTCCCGACGCAGAGCGCGAAGCTCTGCGCGAGGCCGACGGCGCCATCACCGTGAAGTGCGAGTTCTGCTCGAAGAGCTACCGCTTCGAGCGCGATGACGTGATCGGGTAACGACAATGTCCCCTCTCCCCGCTTCAGCGGGGAGAGGGTTAGGGTGAGGGGCGGCGGTATACGCCGACGTTGCGCAAGTTTTCGCCCCTCATCCTAACCTTCTCCCCGTGAAGGACGGGGAGAAGGGACCTGTCGCGCTTGCGGCACTCGCTAAATCTACAAGGACGGGTGGGGCCGGGAGGGTGTCCCTCCCGGCGGGAGCGCGAGGGCTGGCCCTCGTCGCGCCGAAGGCGCGAGTCCAGCAGTCCGCGGCGCTCAAATCAGGGCCACTTCACCACGGGCGGCATCGACGAGAGGATCGAGTCCACGTTCCCGCCGGTCTTGAGGCCGAACACCGTGCCGCGATCGTGCAGCAGGTTGAACTCGACATAGCGCCCGCGCCGCACGAGTTGCTCGTCGCGCTCGGCATCGCTCCACTACTTGGTGAAGTTGCGGCGCACGAGATCCGGGTAGATGCGGCCGAAGGCGCGCCCGACATCCTGGGTGAAGCCGAAAGCAGCATCCCATCCGCCGGCACCCTGATCCGGCGTCAGATAGTCGTAGAAGATGCCGCCGATGCCGCGCGGCTCCTTGCGGTGAGGCAAGAAGAAATACTCGTCGCACCATGTCTTGAGGCGGGCGTAGTCGACGATCACGTGTGGTGCGCAGGCTTCCTGCATGGCGGTATGGAAGGCGCGCGTGTCGGCGTCCTCTTGCGTTCGGCGCGTGCCGAGCACCGGCGTCAGGTCGACGCCGCCGCCGAACCACCATTTCGACGTCACGACGAACCGCGTGTTCATGTGCACGGCCGGTACGTGGGGATTCTGCGGGTGCGCGATGAGCGAAATGCCGGAGGCCCAGAAGCGGGGATCTTCCGAGGCACCCGGGATCTGAGCGCGGAATTCCGGGGCGAACGCGCCATACACGGTGGACGTGTGGACGCCCACCTTCTCGAAGACGCGCCCGCGCATCATGCTCATGAGCCCGCCGCCGCCATCGCCGCCGGCGTGATCGGTGCGGCGCCACTGCTGGCGGGCAAAGCGGCCGGCGGGCCGGTCAGAGAGCGGGGCGCCGACGGGAAGCTCCGCTTCGATCCGTTCAAGGGTGGCGCAGATATCGTCGCGGAGCTGTTCGAACCAGGTGCGCGCGGTAGTCTTCCGATGGTGCAATTCATCAGGCGGCATGCTAGTCACCTGTGACCTCCCCCTTGGGGTGCGCGACGTCTTCCAACCCGGTGAGCAGGGTTCTCCGCCCGGACATGATGTCGTCACGACCGGCACGTAGAGAGGCGACCCGCGCGCCGCCCCCCGGTGGACGGAGCCCCGCATTCTCAGCTGTCCCTTTGATACGTCAAGGGATCCGGTCGTCACATTGACCGGGATCAAGCCTGGCGTCTCGGGTGTTCCTGGTGGGCTTGAGGAAATCGGCCCCGATTCGAGCGGGATTGCCGGCGGCAGGGCAAAGGCCTGCGCGTGCCGGGAGGCCCAGTAACTACGACGAAGTCAGGTCATGTACCGCTGGTTCGAGACCCGTATCGACCCTTATCCCGAGCAGGCGCCCGAGCGCCCGCCCGTGACGCTTGCTGCGTTCTATCGCTACTTCATCCAGCCGGTCTGGCCGGTGTTCGCCGTGCTGCTCGTGGTCGGGTTCATCGGCTCGGTGATCGAAGTGTCGCTGATGGCGTTCATCGGCAGCATCGTCGATCTCATGCGTGCCTCCGAGACGCCAACGACATTCCTCTCGGACCATGCCGCATGGCTCTTGTTTATGGCATTCGTCGCGCTGATCGCGCGCCCGATCATTTCGACGCTGCATGATCTGATCAAGAACCAGGTGATCGCAGGCCCCGTCACGACGCGCGTGCGCTGGATGACACACCGCTACGTGCTGCGCCAGAGCCTGTCCTTCTACCAGAACGATTTTGCCGGTCGCGTCGCCAACAAGATCATGCAGACGGCGCCGGCACTGCGCGAGTCCGTCGTGCAGGTGATCGACGCCATCTGGTACGCCGGTATTCAGTGGGTGGGTGCCGTGGTGCTGTTTGCCGCGGCGGACTGGCGGTTGCTCGCACCGCTTTTCGTGTGGCTCGCCGCCTACATCGTGGCGATGATCTACTTCGTGCCGAAGATCCGCGAACGCTCGACGGCTGCGGCCGAGGCGCGCTCCATGCTCACCGGGCGCATCGTCGACAGCTATACGAACATCCTGACGGTCAAGCTCTTCGCGCATGCCGACCGCGAGGACTCCTACGCCAAAGCCGCGATCGACGAGCAGATGTCGAAGTGGCAGGCGTCGCTGCGCCTGCTGACCAGCATGGAATTCACGCTCTATACGCTGAACGGCTTTCTGATCGTCGGCGCGAGTGGGCTTGCCATCTGGCTGTGGAGCCTCGGTTCGGTCTCGATCGGCGCGATCGCCGTCGTCACCGGCCTCGTTATCCGCATTGTCGCCATGTCCGGCTGGGTGCTGTTTACCGTTGCCGGCATCTTCGAGAACATCGGTGTCGTGCAGGTGGGTCTGGAGACGATCTCGCGCGATCAGGAGGTCGTCGATGCGC
>CAUJKI010000548.1 GCA_963205015.1 Pseudomonadota bacterium | reverse complement strand
TGGCCCTCATTGGCCCCGCATAGCTCGCGCAGGTAGTGCACCGCTCCGAGGATTTCCGCGAGGCGCATGAGCTTCGTGTCGTAAGGACGGACATCCCCGCTGGCACCCTGCGCCGCGAGCGGCGGGGCTGCCAGCGCCGTGAGCAGCATCAGCGCGGGCAGTGTGGCCGCAAAGGTTCCTACAAATGCGTGATGGCGCATGGCGCGTCTCATTTCCTCAGGTGCGGCACCGCAGGCCACGCTCGCGCAACCGATACCTTCAAGTTCGGCAATTCTAAGCCTCAGCGCCGATTCGCGCACCTGGGGGTGATCTCCATCACGAGCACGCTCAACGTGCAGACATGATCTTTACTACTCCACCCGCGGGAGCCCATGGTGGGCTGATGAGTTAAACAAACAGGCAAGTACGAGGGAGGAACCCGATGAGCACCGACGGAACCACCCAATATGCCTTCGACGAAGCCCGCTCCGCCGACTTGGTGGTAGCCTCGATCGCCGGAGCCAGGAACGAGCGCCTGCGCCAGGTCATGGAGAGCGTGATCCGCCATCTCCACGCCGTGGTCAAGGAGGTCGAGCCGACCGAAGAAGAATGGATGACGGCTATCAAGTTCCTCACCGAGACCGGGCACATGTGCACCGAGTGGCGGCAGGAATTCATCCTCTTCTCCGACACGTTCGGGGTCTCGATGCTGGTCGATGCGATCAATAACCGCAAGCCGTCAGGCGCCACCGAGACGACCGTGCTCGGACCGTTCCACGTCGCGTCCTCGCCCTTGAAGCAGATGGGCGATACGATCAACCTTGAGGACAAGGGCGAGCCCCTTATCGTCTCGGGCACGATCGTCGACGAGAACGGCAAGCCGATCGAAGGTGCGATGCTCGATGTCTGGCAGGCGAACAGCGAAGGCTTCTACGACGTCCAGCAGAAGGGCGTGCAGCCGGACATGAACTTGCGCGGGCGCTTCGTCACCGGCGCTGATGGCCGCTACTGGTTCCGTTCATCGAAGCCGCTGTTCTATCCGATCCCGCACGACGGGCCGGTCGGCGCGCTCCTGCGCAATCTCGGCCGTCATCCGTACCGGCCGGCGCATATTCATTTCATCGTATCGGCGCCGGGCTATCAGTCGGTTGTGACGCACCTCTTCGACAAGGACGACCCCTATCTCGCATCGGACGTCGTCTTCGGCGTGAAGGACAGCCTCGTCTGCGAATTGACGCAGCACGACGATCCGAAGGCGGCGGCGGAAGCGGGTTTGAAGAACCCATTCTGGTCGCTGCAGCACGAGTTCAAGCTCGTGCGGGAGAAGAGCAAGTAGGAGCGCGCTAGCCAAACAGCCTGAGCTGGCGCTCGCCCTGTCCTTTGGTCTCGAAGCCAAGCTGCTCGATACGATCGAACGGCACCTGCTCGGCCGTGATGAGCGAGCGTTGGGCCTTGAGCGCGCGCACGAGCCCTTCCTGCACGAGATGGAACTCGCCGACCGTCTGATGCGGAAGCACGGCCGCCGGATCGAGGCCCGACTCGCTCTGGAAAGCAGCCTTGAGCTTTCTGAGTGCCGTATCCTCGCGCACGCGCCCGATGAACCAGCTCGTAATCTGGTCGCGCGACTTGTAATCGAGGTCACCCGGCGACTGCGTCGCGAGCATAAGACCGAGGCCTGCCGAGCGCGCCCGCTTGAGGAGGCTCTGCAGCGGTTCGGCGGTGGCCGGCTTCGCATTGGCCGGAATATAGAGGTCGGCCTCGTCGAGCATGACGACGGCCTGCAGCTCGTCGTTCGGATTGCGCTGGCAGAAACGAAGCGCCTCGGAAAGGAACTGCGAGACCCAGAAGAGGATGTTTTCGTTGTCGCCGAGGAAGCCCGTATAGATGATCGAGAGGCGCGTGCGGCCGTCTGGGCGCGCGTGCGGCCCGATGCCGAGCAGCGATTCCATGCGCAGCGATTCGCCGCCGGTTTCGAAGAGCGCGGCATTGCGGTGGCGGAGGCTGTCGAGCTGAGCGACGAGATCGCGGCGGATCTTGCCCGAGGGATCCATACGCTGCGTCAGTTCGGTGAGCTCGGGATCCTCGTCTTCGAGGAGATGGATGAGGTCTGAAAGACCGACCTCGGTGCTGAAGCGCGAGCCAAGAATGCGCAGCGCCACGGAGAGGGTGCCGGACTGCTTCTGGTGGGTCGCCGAGTTCTTCAGATGCAGCATGTCGCCGAGCGCCGCCGCCGAGAGATTGGCGAGAAGCTGCTGCTCGTGCTCGGGGAGTTCGTTGATGCCGGTCGGCAGCAATGTGATCGAGATCGGGCGGCCCGAAGCGCGCCCGGGCGTGTAGACGGCGACATCGACGGAATCACCGAGCTTCTCGCGCAGGCTGCTCGCCTCGCTCGGCTCATTCTGATCCGAGCGCCAGACTTCGGGATTGGCGTAGGAGCACAGATCGCCCTTGCGGTCGAGCAGGATGACCGGCGTGCCGTTCATGAGAAGCTGCTCGATGAGGCAGAGTGCGAGCGTCGTCTTGCCCGAGCCCGAGCCGCCGAGCACCGCCGTGTGGCGCTTGAGCACGTCCTTGTTGAGCGTGATGCTCTTGCCGCGTCCGCCGATCTCACGCCCGGCGAGGATGCTCGATGCGTGCGAGCCGTGCTCGTCGAGGATGACGCTGAGCGGCAGGTCCTTGTCCTCGTCGACGGCCGTTTGAGGAATGGTCGCGGGGCTCGAGGATGTCCAACCTGTCCAGTCGGCAAGCCGGCTCTGCAGGCTCGGCAGACTGGCGCCGTCGCGCGGTGCATCGCCCGGCAGTGGCGGCGGGCCCTTGGCCCAGGGCAGCGTGACGAGATTGCTCTGTTCGGCGGGCTCGGCGGGCGCTTCGACACCACGGCGCCGCGCGGGCGTATCGCCCATGGGCATCGGGCCGGCGAGCAGATCGAGGCGCAGGAGCTGTCCGAGAACGGAGAGACCGGAGAGCAGCTTCGCCTGTTCGAGCCAGCCGCCGAAGCCGGGATCGGTGCGATGGCGCGCGTGGAACTCGCGCACCGTCATCATGCGCTCCCACTCGGTCATCGGCACGACGAGCGTGCGCCCGCCGCTCTCGCGGAATTTGCGGAAGGCCTGAGCCGTCTGGTTCTTGCGCGGTGGGGGATAGTCGCTCGCGCGCAGCATTACGGCGCTCGTCGAGGAGAGGCTCGAGAGCACCTTGTCGAGCTGGCGCTTGAGCCCGCCGCCCTGGGTCGGGCGATTGCAGATGAAGACGCGGGTCTTCTGCATGATACCGGACGCGTGCGTGACCATGACGTCGGCCGCCGGCAGATCGTCGCCGAGATCGGCGCGGCGCACGGAAAGTGTGACCGCACTGCCCCATTCGGCGCGCGCCAGCTCGAGCGCCGAGGTAAGCACGCCGAGCAGCTCCTGGTCGTCGGAGGGCATCTCGGCCTCGGAAAGGCTCGCAAAGCGTTCCCAGCTTGCGCGGAAATCGATCTGGTTCGCCGATACCGGTTGGCTTTCCACGTTGCCGCCGAGACCGAAGCCGAGCGCTGCAGCGAGCGTTGAAATGAACCCCGCGCCGTCCGTCTCCTCCGGCTCGTCGGCGGGGATGTCTCTCTCTCGGCTCTTGAGACGCGCCTGCGCGTCCTCCAGAAGCCGCCGCGTCGAGAGGCCGCCGAGCTCTGCCATGAAATCTGCGCCAAAGAGCTTGGTCAGGTCGACGCTCGTCGGATCGACGCCACGCGCGATCGCGTGCTGCTCGACGCGCCGCCCCAGGATGAGACGCGCCTCGTCTGCCGTGCGGCTCTCGAGGAGTGCGATGGGACCGGCCTTCTCGAGGCGATCTATGTAGGACTGCGCGAGCACACCCCGCATCTGGTCGTAGAAATCGCCGAGGCAGGAGATGACGATCAGCGCGGTCGGCACGCGGTTCGCGATCTGGATGAGATCGCGCACGGCCTTCTGGAAACGATCCTCGGAATCGGGGAAGAAGCGCAGATCCTCGACCTGGTCGATGCAGAAGACGAGGGCGGCGCGGTCGACCGTCCACATGAGCTTGCCGAGGCTCTCGATGATCTCGAAAGCACGGCCCTCGCCCGTGCTCGGGTCGAGCGCAGCGACCGAGGACTGGGAGAGCTCGTTGAGCGGGCGTCCCTGCAGGTATTGGCGCACGCGCTGGTCGATGCGCGGGTCGGCGCGCTGGAGATAGAGCAGCGCGCGCACGATGTTGATGTCGAGCTCCTGGTCGGCGAACGACGGGCTCGCCACGATCTCGTCGGCGAGCGAGATGATCAGCTTTGAAAGCTGGTCCTCGTCGAGCTTCGCCTCGGTCAGCTCGTTGAGCTGGTCGTCGTTGAGCGCGGCGGCGGCGAGCTTGTTGGTGAGCCGTGCGAGCCCGCTCTCGCCCTCGTCATCCGGATCGTAGGGCTTCTCCAGCGAGGCGACGAGGCGGCGCAGGTAGTAGTCGGCATAGCTCGCGACGTCGGGCGTCATCTGCGCATAGCCGAAATAGGCCGTGCCGGCGCGATGGCTGCCCGTCCTGAGCGCGCGGATGAGATGCGTCTTGCCGGCGCCGGACTGGCCGTGGAAGAGCAGCAGGCGCGCGGGCGTCACGGCGCCCTCGGCCTTCACGATAGCTTCGAGCGCGCTCTGGAACTTGGCGCGCGCAGACTTGTGCACGGCCGCGATGTCGACCGGGTCGGCACGCCAAACGTCGTCTTCCCAGGTGATCGAGTGCTCGAATGCCGACGCGAAACTCTCGACCGGGGCCGCGCTGTCTACTGCACGCTGCATGTTCTTGTTGTTCCTCGACGCAAAGATGTGTTGGCCGCAGAAGATTGATCAGACGGATCGGATCAATCGTCGATACGCACGAAGTGCCACACGGTGTTCTTGAAGACGGTGGCCGAGGCCTGGATGTCGTCGAGATCCCGCTTCTCGCGCAGATCCGACGTTCCGAGCACCAGCAGCCCTGTACGATGCGCTTCGGTGAGCATCGCCTTGAACTCGATCTCGCTCAGTCCCCAGCCGGCGTGGTTCTCGCGCACGGCGGCCCAGACTTGTGAGATGTAAACCTTGCGGCTGCCCGACCAGCCGCCGACCGCGAGCGGACGCGCCAGATCCTTGACGGCGCGCGCGAACGCCTCCGGACCGGGCCGTCCCGTTTGCGCGGGCGCCGGCCGTAGACGCTGGACGACCGTCGGCGTGGCTGCCGGCGCTTCCTGCGCACGTGGCCTGGTGATCGGCCACTCGAGGTCGCCGGTCACGAACCTGCGCAGCAGTGCCAGCCGTAACGCCGGCAGCGTGCTGCTCGTGACGCCGACGGCCTCGGCCGCGAGCCCGGCGACGAGCCGGCTGTCCGAGCCGAAATCGCGCGGGCGCATTGAAAGCTGGCCCGCAAGAAGCCGCGCCGCCTTCGCTGAGAGCCCTGACTTGGCGCCAAGCTCGCGCTGCAGGCGATTGCCGAACGCCCGGTCGAGCGCCAGCAGGGCGAGATCATTCCTCAGGCGCGAGGCGCTGGCTGCGGAGCGGGGCTTGAGCCCGTGGGCCGCGACCACGATCGCGCTTCGCAAGCCCTCGATCTTGCCGAGCGCCTTGAGGCGGCGGTCCGGCAGGTTGGGCATCCCGAGTGCCCGCGCAATGAGCACGCCGTCGCGCACCGCCGGCCAGTCATCCAGGCCCGCAAGGCCCGCACCGAGAAAATTCTGGGCCTGGCGGCGTCCGCTCGTCGTGGCGTGCAAGCGGTTGCTCCGTCGCACGACGAGCTGGTCCTTGATGTGCGCGGCGACCAGCCGTCCGAGCAGCAGCCGCCACTCGCCGGCTTCGATCACCGGGCTGACCAAGGGCTGCAGATCTCGCGCCAGCTCCGCTTCGCCCGCGCCCGTCTCGCCGACCGACAGCCGAACAAGAACGAGGGCGCCAAGCCGTAGCGCATCGAGGCGCGCGGCTCCCGCGCGCGGCGCGTCCGCAAGTGCCACCGCCATATCTTTGCCCCCTAGCAAACCGCCGTCTGCCTCCGAGCCGCTCAAACGCAGGCGAAAACGCGCATACGGCCGCGGTTACGATTGACCGGGCAACACCCGCACGCATGGGGAAATCCGCCGATTGCGCCCCCGCGCTTCGTCGGATATCGGGCAGTATTTCTTGTTCCGTCGCGAAATACCTGCCGCCGGGCCCCTCACCCGGACGAATCACCGTAGAATCAACAGCATTCTGAGAGAGCGCAACAAATCCGCCAAGTAAAATCGCCCCGAACCGCGCCGTGCCGGACCGGGCGCGCGCATCGTGCCACGGAGGGCCCGAGCTATATTTGCTGCCGCGCAGCCAACGGCCCCAATAATGTCACGAAGATTCCATCTCTTATGCCTCGGCAGGACGGGTTTCTCCCGCGTACGGCGCAGATGAGGCGACGGGCCCAGCGTTCGGGCTTCGCTCAGGGGATCTGCAACGTAGCGGCGCGGTCGAGGGGTCGGACCTGCCAGAGGGGAAGACATCTCCGTGCGCGCATCATTAAGGCCAAATTAACGACCCCGCGGCATAGTTAATGCTGCGTTTGTTGCGCGTCGGACGGCAGGAGTTGAAGCCATGTATCGCGTGCTGGTGGGGGTTGCGGTCGCGCTCTGGACGACCGGTTGCAGCATGAACTCGAGTTCGCTGACCGCCGGCTTCGCAGATAGCCCGACTATGTCCGCCCGATCGAGCCGCCAGGCTTCCCTGGGCGGCGACCTCGACACCCGCACCCCGACCCGCATCGACAGCCGCCAGCGCGTCGCAAGCCTCGCGCCGCCAAGCACGCCGGCCCCCTCCGAGCGCGCACCCAAGGGCGCGCTTTCCGACCGCGACTACTCCCGCGCTGCCCTCAATCCCGAGGCTGCCCGCGACGCCATTAACAACTACCGCCGCGCCAAGGGCTTGAAGCCCCTCAAGCTCGATGCCGAGTTGACCACCGCCGCCCGAGCCCACGCCCAGGACCTCGCCAAGTGGGACCGCATCTCGCACTACGGCTCTGACGGCTCGAACCCCTGGGATCGCGTCAAGCGGGCGGGCTACAACGCCAAGCTCGCCGCCGAGAACGTCGGCACCGGTCAGGCGAGCTTCGATGAGGTTCTCAAAGGCTGGCAGACCAGCCCCGGTCACAACAAGAACCTCCTCCAGCCGGAGGCCCAGCACATGGGGCTGGCGCTGGTCCACGATCCCAAGACCGAGTTCAAGACCTTCTGGACCCTGGTGATCGGCTCGCGGCTCTAGCCCGCAGTTTCAGATACGGCATTTACGGCCGGCACGCCTGCGCGTGTCGGCCTTGTTTATTGCGTGCCCGCCGTGCAGCCTTTGCCATGAGGCCCCACTTGTGCCGACAAAGGACGCCCGATGCCGACGGTCACGCTTTCCTTCGATAACGGGCCCGACTCAGCCGTCACCCCGCAGGTCCTCGATATTCTCGGCCGGCAGGCCATCAAGGCCACCTTCTTCGTGATCGGGCAGAAGCTCGAGACGCCGCAAGGGCAAGCGCTCATCGCTGAGGCGCGCGCGGCGGGCCATTGGATCGGCAATCACACCTATTCGCATACGGTGCCGCTGGGGCGCCTCGCGGGCGACGCCGCCATCGCCGAGATCCGGCGTACGGAGGCGCTGATCGGTGCGCACGCGGGGCCGTACCCGCTCTTTCGGCCGTACGGCGATGGCGGCATTCTGGACCGGCGCGTGCTCTGCCCGGCGGCAGTCGGCTACCTTTGCGAGAACGGCTATAGCTGCATCGCCTGGAACGCCATTCCGCACGACTGGGACGATCCCGACGGCTGGGTCGAAACGGCCCTGAACCAGATCGCGGAGCAGGACGAGACGCTACTCGTACTGCACGACATTCCCAGCGGCGCCATGGACCATCTGGAGGACTTCATCGTCCGCGCGCGCGAGGCTGGAGCCGCATTCAGGCAGGCGTTTCCCACGTCCTGCAGGCTGATCTGGCAGGGCAAGCCCGCATCCGGCCTGGACGCCTTCGTCGCCGCAACGCCCGCGGACGCCGGCTGAGGTGACTTCACGTCCCGCTGCCCCCGGGCTATACCCGCGCGCAAACGTCCCATCGCCGACCGGAGACCGATATGACCGCCATCGTCGACATCATTGGCCGCGAAATCCTCGACAGCCGCGGCAATCCGACCGTCGAGGTCGACGTTACGCTGGAGGACGGCTCGGTGGGGCGCGCGGCCGTGCCCTCAGGAGCCTCGACCGGCGCGCACGAAGCCAACGAACTGCGCGACGGCGACAAGTCGCGCTTCCTCGGTAAGGGTGTGCTGAAGGCCGTCGAAGCCGTGAACGGCGAGATCTTCGACGCGCTTTCGGGCATGGATGCCGAGGACCAGCGGCGCATCGATGCGGCTCTGATCAGTCTCGACGGTACGCCGAACAAGTCGCGTCTCGGCGCCAATGCCATCCTCGGCGTCTCGCTGGCCACGGCCAAGGCCGCGGCGCTGGCGAGCAATCTGCCGCTCTATCGCTATATCGGCGGCACCAATGCGCGCATCCTGCCGGTACCGATGATGAACATCATCAATGGCGGTGCCCACGCCGACAACCCGATCGACATCCAGGAATTCATGATCATGCCGGTCGGTGCCGAAACATGCGCCGACGCGATCCGCATGGGCGCGGAAGTCTTCCACACGCTGCGGAAGGGGCTCCACGATGCCGGCCACGCGACGAACGTCGGCGACGAGGGCGGGTTCGCCCCCAATCTCAAGAGCGCCGACGAGGCTCTTGGTTTCATCATGAAGTCCATCGAGAAGGCCGGCTACAAGCCCGGCGACGACATCGTGCTGGCGCTCGATTGCGCGGCGACCGAGTTCTACAAGGGCGGCAAGTATGCGCTCGAGGGCGAGGGCAAGTCACTCGACGGGGCCGGCATGGCGAAGTATCTCGCCGACCTCGTCGCGCGCTACCCCATCGTCTCCATCGAGGACGGCATGTCCGAGGACGACTGGGCGGGCTGGAAGGCGCTTACCGATGCGATCGGCAACCGCTGCCAGCTCGTCGGCGACGACCTCTTCGTCACCAACACCAAGCGCCTCGCCGAGGGCATTGCGAAAGGCATAGCCAACTCGATCCTCGTCAAGGTCAACCAGATCGGCTCGCTCACCGAAACCCTCGATGCCGTCGACATGGCCCAGCGTGCCCGATACACGGCCGTCATCTCGCACCGCTCGGGTGAGACCGAGGATTCGACGATCGCCGATCTCGCCGTCGCGACGAACGCCGGTCAGATCAAGACAGGCTCGCTCTCGCGCTCGGATCGCCTCGCCAAATACAACCAGCTCATCCGCATCGAGGAGCAGCTCGGCGACGTCGCCCAGTACGCGGGCCGATCGGCGGTTCGTGGTGGCGCCGGCGCGGCCTGAACGGGGCCGCGACATCGTGTGCCGTCGCTCCCGGACATGTGCCAAGAACACGTGGAAGAGCTGCGTGTTGGGGGTGGCAATTGACACGGATTTGACATATAGGACCGCGTATTGGCGCTGCCTCTTGGGTTGACGTTGAGAGGCGTGCGCCACATATCCGGCGCTCAACCGGCAGCGATGGAGCCGCAGCGATGATGTCCGTGCCGCAAACCAAGGACGCCGACACGCTGCAGACCGCCGACCCCGACTGGACTGGCGACCGGCTCCGCGAGGAATGCGGGGTCTTCGGCATATTCGGGCATGACGATGCAGCCGCCATCACGGCGCTCGGCATGCACGCCCTGCAACACCGCGGCCAGGAAGGTTGCGGCCTCGTCACCTACGACGGCACGCGCTTCAATCAGGAGCGCCGCTTGGGTCTGGTGGGTGACAATTTCTCCAAGGCAAGCGTGATCGAGCGGCTCAAGGGCCGCATGGCTGTCGGCCACAATCGCTACTCGACGACCGGCGATGTCGTGCTCCGCAACGTGCAGCCGCTCTTCGCCGACCTCGACACCGGCGGTTTCGCCGTCGGCCACAACGGCAATCTCACGAACGCGCTGACGCTCCGCCAGGAGCTGGTCTCCTCCGGCGCCATCTGTCAGTCGACCTCCGACACCGAGGTCATCCTCCATCTCATCTCCCGATCGAAGAAACGCCGCATCGTCGAGCGCTTCATCGACGCACTCCTCCAGATCGAGGGCGCCTACGCGCTCGTCGGCCTCACCAACGACATGCTGATCGGTGCGCGCGACCCGGTCGGCATCCGCCCGCTCGTTCTCGGCCGTCTCGGCGAGGCCTACGTGCTCGCCTCGGAGACCTGTGCTCTCGACATCGTCGGCGCGCAGTTCGTGCGCGAGATCGACAACGGCGAGGTGGTGGTCATTACCGACGAGGGCATCGAGAGCCATCGTCCGTTTCCCAAACGCCCGGCCCGCCCGTGCATCTTCGAGTACATCTACTTCGCCCGCCCGGACTCCATCTCAGGCGGGCGAAGTGTTTATGAGGTCCGCAAGAGCTTTGGCGTCGAGCTCGCGCGCGAGTCGCTTGTGCCCGCCGACGTGATCGTGCCGATCCCCGATTCAGGCGTGCCGGCGGCGATCGGCTATTCGCAGTTCTCGAGCATCCCCTATGAGCTCGGCATCGTGCGCAATCACTACGTCGGCCGCACGTTCATCGAGCCCGAGCAGCGCATCCGCCAGCTCGGCGTGAAGCTCAAGCACTCGGCAAACGTCGGCGTCATCCGCGGCGCCCGCGTTGTCCTGATCGATGACAGCGTCGTGCGCGGCACGACCTCGAAGAAAATCGTCGCGATGATCCGCGACGCCGGCGCGAGGGAAGTCCATATGCGGATCTCTCGCCCGCCGATCAAGCACCCGGATGTCTACGGCATCGATACCCCTCGTACGGAC
>CAUJKI010000547.1 GCA_963205015.1 Pseudomonadota bacterium | reverse complement strand
CGGCGCGCCGCTGGCCGAGCTGGGTGAGAACAGCCAGATCCAGCCGCACGGCCCCCGGCGGGATCGAGATCATTTCGTGCTGATTGTTCGCTGTGACCAGGCGAAGTGGACGCTGGTCCTCGGGAAGCAGGCGCGCGAGCTGGCGGCCGGCCTCTTTTGCCTGAGCAACCTCGTCCGCCGTCGGAAACTGCGGCGGGTGGGAGTCTGTTGCAGACATGACGGCCCTCCTCAGACTGGGAGAGCAATATTAGCTCGTATTCGAAACGAACGAAACAAACGAATCGGGCGAATGTGACGGAAGTCGGGTGGGCCGGCGGGCTGTTACCCCCCAAGACCTCTCCACGAACCACGATTTCGAACAAATATCAGAGAGTTGTGTGAAAGCGGTCGACAAGCTGACTCAGGTTGCCGAGGTCGGCAACTTCTTCGCAATCCGGCTGAACAGCTCGAACGCCGCTTCCAGCTCGTCGGCAATTTCTGCGGCAATGACATCCGGCGGCGGCAGGGCGTCGGTATCGGTCAGGCTCTGGTCCTTGATCCAGAAGAGATCGAGGCTCAACTTGTCGCGCTTCTGGATTTCTTCGAGCGTGTAGCAACGCCAGCGGCCGTCGGGATTGGCCTCGCTCCAGGTGGCCTCGCGCTTGTGCATCGCGCCGGCGAGGTAGCAGGCGACGAATTCGTCGAAGTCGCGGCGGGTGATGGGCGACTGCTTCTGGGTGAAATGCTTGTTGGTGCGCAGGTCGTAGACCCAGAGCTTGTCCGTCCAGGGTGCGGGGCGGCCTTCCTTCTTGTCGAAGAACAGTACGTTGGCCTTCACGCCGGGCGAATACCAGATGCCGGTGGGCAGGCGCAGCAGGGTGTGTACGTTGCACTTCTCCAGCAGATTACGCCGCACCTTCTCGCCGGCGCCGCCTTCGAACAGCACGTTGTCGGGCAGCACCACGGCGGCACGGCCGTCGATCTTCAGCAGCGAGAACATGTGCTGCACGAAGTTCAATTGCTTGTTGCTGGTCTCGGTCCAGAAATCCTCGCGCACCACCACGGCGTCGTCTTTTTCGGTGTCGCCTTCCTCGTTGACGAACAGCACGCTCTGGCTTTTGCCGAAGGGCGGATTGGCGAGGATCATCGTGTATTCACGGTTCCACGGCGCGGCCAGGCTGTCGTGGCCGGAGTGCACCACCACCTTGTCGCCGCCGATGCCGTGCAGGTAGAGGTTCATGGCGCACATGCGTGCCACCTTGGGCGAGAGCTCCATCGCCTCGACCAGCTCCTCGCGCAAGGCGCGCTTCTGATCGGCATCGAGATCGCGGCCGAACTTCTCCAACACGTAGTTGTAGGCCGTGAACAGGAAGCCGCCCGTGCCGGCCGCCGGATCGCAGATGCGGTCCGCCGGCGTGGGCTGCATCACCTCGACCATGGTCTGGATGACGGCGCGCGTGGTGAAGTACTGGCCCGCGCCCTTGGTGGACTCCGAGGCGCTGCGCTGGAGCAGTTCCTCGTAGATGGTGCCCTTCACGTCGACGGGGAGGCTCATCCAGTCCTCCTTGTCGATGAGATTGACGATGAGCTGCTTGAGCAGCGCCGGGTTGTGGATGTCGCAGCGCGCGCCCTTGAAGATCACGCCCAGCATGCCGGGCATGAGCCCGAGTTTTTCGATGGACTGGCTGTACTGCGTTTCCAGCGCCGCGCCATCGAGCGGCAGCAGCGCCTTCCAGCCGAGCTTCTCCGGCACGATGGGCGGCTGGTTCCACGGCGGGCCGGTCAACTGGTCCGCCATCTTGAGGAACAGCAGCATGGTCAGTTGCTCGACGTACTCCACGCAGGAGAGGCCGGCCTGCTGCAACACGCCCGCGTAACTCCACGCGCGCTTGCCGATCTGGGATGCATCCATGGACATGGGGTCGTCTACTTCTTCTTCGTGGCGGCGCGTGGCGCGCGGATCTTGGATTTGGTTTGCTTTGAAGCGCGCAGCAGGCGCGCGCGTTCCTCGCGCTCGGCGGCGATGCGCTTGAGCAGTTCGCTCGCGGGTTCATCGTTCGGATCCTGCGGCACCAGCTGGCCGGTGAAGGCGTGGCGCAGGATGCTCTGGCGCAGAGACTGGGCGCTCTTCAGGCGGGCTTCGAGGTCGCGTTCGAGGTGGTCGATGACGGAGAGCTGGTCTTCGACCTCAGATGCCAGGAACTCTTGTTCTCGAATTGGCAACAAAGGCAAGGCGATTGCGCGAATCTCGCCGAGATTCAGGCGTGGCCGACCAACTCCATGGACGATCTTCTTCGTTCTTATCCGCGTCGGCGGCGAATTGAGGAAGAAGCACAAACACCGGGCAAATAGGTCAGCATGTGGTTTGAAGCGAATGCAATCAGCCTTCACGATTGCCGGGCCAACCGATTCAGGGATGATGCAAGCGCGCGGCGGACTCTCGCTCAACGCTGCAATGACAAGGTCTCCGGCTTCAATGACATGTTTCTGAAGACGCTCAAAGTGTGCCGACGAGATGTGCGCGCGCTCATCCGCGAACGTTCCGTCCTTGATGTTCTGTAGGCGTATTACTCGCGGTCCTTCATCAGTGTAGTGCCCAGTCATCAGGTTTGATCCGAACGGGCCGTCAGTGATCGCGTTTGGCTCGTGCGCCGCCAATTGCTCGACGCTGGCCCAGCACCATTCCTTGGGCAGTGACGGGAGCACGGTGGTATCGGGGCCACCCGGCTCGACGTACTTCGCCTTCCAATTCTTCGGCGGCGTCTTCCCCGCCGCAGCGAACTTTGCGAGCTGTGCTTCCTCCCAGCGCCGGCGGCGCTCCGCGAGAATCCGGGTCAGCAGCGCGTCGGCGGATTCCGTGGCCGGATGCTCGCGCCGCCATTGCGCGGTCAAGCTGCCTTCGACCGCGGCCTTGAGCACGGCGGCGCGGTAGTGCTTCAGCTTCGCCCGCACACGCTCCAGCGCCGCCACGCCGGCGTCGAGGTCGGAGAGGAGTTCGTCGAGGGTGTCGAGGATGCGTGCCTGCTCTCGTTCAGGCGGGATGGGTAACGAAAGAGTTTCCAGAAAGGCTGCGGGTACCCGCATCTGTCCTACGCCGCCCGTCATCTGCCGTTGTGCGGCGTGGCGCGTGGAATGCTGAAGCAGGTAGCTGGCAACCCAACGTGCCTGAACTCCGTTCTCGGCGCGGAGCACATGAAATTCCGTTGAACCAAAGCAAGCGGCACCCGGCAAGGCCGGCACAACGCACGTCTTGCCGTTCTCCATGCAAGGCGTGATCTTCGCCATGATGACGTCACCCGAAAGAAAGGATGTATAGCCCTTCTTCACTTCGCCGTATGTCGCGGCCTCGGGGCGAAGCAGGCCACCGCCTTCCGGCTCGACCGCACGCATTGGAACGAAACTGACGGGAACGTCATCCGCAACGATGCAGCGATCCAACGGCGGATTGATCGCTGCGACAGCAGATAGAGTTGCTTCCGCCCAATTCTCGGGCGGCATGTTCCGCGCAATCTCGCTCACGCCGCCAACCTCTCATTCAACTCTGCCAGCAGCGGTTGCAGCCGATCGCCGAACAGCTTGTGCGCGCGGCCGTAGCCACCCTGCTGCCCGAACCAGCCGTCCTGGAAGGCGTCGGGGTCGATAGCGAGGCTGGTCGCAATGTGCTCGGCCATGTGGTCGAGCCAGGCGC
>CAUJKI010000546.1 GCA_963205015.1 Pseudomonadota bacterium | reverse complement strand
GAGGCTCGCCGAAGGGATCGATCTGCGACGGTTGGAGGATCTTGGAGCCGTTCGTCCGTCGCGTGCGGCCATCGAGCGGCTCGAAAAGCTCGCACTCCTCGAGCGCCGTGAGCCGGATCGCCTGATCGCGACGCGCGCGGGCCGCTTCGTGCTCAACGAACTGGTGCTGCAGTTATCTGCGAGTTTTGAGGCTGTCACTGCGGGTTGACGCAAGCCCTCCGCAATCCCCTCTCCCCGCTCTTGCGGGGAGAGGGTTAGAGTGAGGGGCGGCATACGCAAACGGTGCAAATCATGCCGCCCCTCATCCTAACCTTCTCCCCGTATAGGACGGGGAGAAGGGACAACGGAGCGCTTGCGGCGACTGTCGTGCGCGAATGCGAAGCGCCCTAAAAATCCAACCCCAGCATAACGCCGAGATTCTGCACGGCAGCGCCGGACGCACCTTTGCCGAGATTGTCGAGGCGCGCGACCAGCACGGCCTGTTTCAGCGCCGCACTGCCGTAAACGAACAACTCGATTCTGTCGGTCCCATTGAGCGCTTCGGCTTCGAGGCGCGGCAGCGTCGCCGCCGGCTCCTTGATCACCGAGACGAGCTTCTGGCCCTGGTAGTACTTGTCGAGCGCCAGTTCGAGGTCCTTCAGGCAAGGGCTTCCCGGCAACGTGTCCAAATGGAGCGGCACGCTCACCAGCATACCCTGCCGGAAGTTGCCGACGGACGGAACGAAGATCGGGCGCCGCGTGAGATTGCTGTACTTCTGCAGCTCGGGAAGATGCTTGTGCGTCATCGCGAGCCCATAAAGCTCGAAGGACGGCGCAGTGCCTGCCTCATAAGCCTGGATCATCGATTTGCCGCCGCCGGAATAACCCGAGACCGCATTCACAGTAATGGGGTAGTCCGCAGGAATGATGCCAGCATCGACCAGCGGCCGGAGCAGCAGGATGCCGCCTGTCGGGTAGCAGCCGGGATTGGTCACGCGCTTCGACGTTGCGATGGCATCGGCTTGTCCGGGTGCCAGCTCGGGGACGCCATACGTCCAGCCGGGCGCGATCCGGTGCGCGGTCGAGGCATCGATGATGCGCGGGCCCTTATCACCAAGCTCGTCGGCGAGCGCCACGGCTTCCTTGGCCGCATCGTCCGGCAGGCAGAGGATGACCACATCCACCTCGGCCATGAGCGCCTTGCGCGCGGCAGGGTCCTTGCGCTTCTCAGGATCGATCGACTTGACCTCGATGCCCTTGGTGCCAGCAAGCCGCTGGCGGATTTCGAGGCCGGTCGTGCCGGCTTCGCCGTCGATGAAGACGGTCGGGACCTTGCTGGTGGCGCTGGCGGGTTTGCTGGAACTGGCAACGGTTGCGGTGGCCATGATCTGATCCTGGTCTTGATCCCGGTTGGGAAAGCGGGTGCCTGCAGGCACAAAAAAAGCCGCATCAGAGCGGCAGCGGTCGATCAACGGGCTTTGTTAAGACTGCAAGCCGTCATCGCCGCCGCGCCAGGGGGCGCGCGCGCAGTCGTCGGATGATGGCGAAGCCGGTGCTCATGGGCGGGAACATGATGAAATGGTCGCCGAAAGTCAATGGCTCTTCAGATGACACGCCTGTGGCCCTCCCGGCGCCGGAGCGCCCGGATGGCGGCCATGGTCTCGGCGAGGCTCCGGTCGAGGCCGACGGTCTGGTTCCAGCCGAGCTCGGCCTTGGCGCGGGCATTGCTCACCTTGGTGACCTTGCCGCGCATGGTGGCGACCAGCTCGGAGCTGACCATGCGCGGCGTGCGCAAGAGGCTCGAGCGTAGCCAGTCGAGGGCCGGGCCGGCACTCATGACGAAATCCGGGAGCACGACAGGAGCCGTGGGGATCGTCGCGTCCGACCAATGCATGAGCAGGCTCAGCTCCCGCATGCCGGGCGCATGATCGTTGGTGATGATGAAGCGGCCCGCAACGTCCCGCTCGGCGGCGAGCACGTGAGCCGCCGCCACATCACGCACGTCGACGTAGGCGGTGTTCGTGTTCGGTGCGCCGAAGCGCATGGCGCCCAGCATGATGTTCTCGATCATGGTGAGTGTCGGGGTGCGACGATGGAAGTCCGGACCGCCGACCGCGCCCGGGAGGATCGTCACGAGCTTGATGCCGGTTTCCTCGGCGGCTTTCCATGCCGCGCGCTCGCCTTCTGTCTTGGCGCGGAAATAGGGGACGGCGAGATCGCTCGCCCAGTCGGCCTCCGTGACGGGCTCGGCGTCCGGGCGTACGCGCGGGAGCGTCGCCACGGAGGATGTGAGCACGACCTTCGTTACTCCCGCGCGGGCCGCCGCACGGACGGCATTGGCGGCCCCTTCCGTGCTGTCGCGCAGCATGGCCTGGGTCTCGGACGGGGTGGTGAGGTGCATCGCGTAGGTCGCTGCAACATGGATCAGCGCATCGACGCCGCGGCAGGCTTCGACGAAGGGATCGAACGTACGCACGTCCAGACCGACGATGTCGTCGATGCCGAGTGCACGCAGCGGCGCGGCCTTCGCCGCATCGCCGGCTGATCGGATCGAGGCGCGGACGTCGTGCCCGTGCGCGACGAGTGCCTTGCACACGCCGTATCCGACATGGCCGTTGGCGCCGGTGACCAGAACTTTCATCGGCAGCACCGCTCAGGCATTGGCGTAGATATTCGTCTCGCGCCGCTTGCGGGCGAGATACAGGATGACCAGTGCAAGGCCGCCCAGCACGAGCCAAGCCGGCAGGCTGAGCACCGGCACCAGAAATGCCTCCCAGAAGAAAGGATGGATCTTCGCCGCCAGCGTCCTCTTCAGCGTCTCGAGCATCGTCGGTGCGAGTTCGGTCCAATATTGCAGCGCGGAGGTGATCACGATGCCGCTGTCATTGGCGATCGTGCGCGTGCCGTCGCTGACGAGGGCAATGAGCGCCAGCAGGAGGAGAATGCGCGCAAGGATGCGGAGCGCCACTTTGCTCGCAGCGCGCACGGCAGGTACGAAGACGAGCAGCAGCAGGATGACCGCGACCACGGCGAGCGTACGGTTCTCCTTGATGAGCTGGGTGAGGCTTTCGATCATCCGCAGGT
>CAUJKI010000545.1 GCA_963205015.1 Pseudomonadota bacterium | reverse complement strand
GCGTCGGCGGCGTCCGCGTCGGAGTCCAGCGGGGACTCGTCCTGTGCCCTGCGGCCCGGCGGTCTGGTCAAACCGTAGTGCCTATTCACGGCACGACGGTCGCACCGAATGCGATCCTCGAGGGCAAAGGAGCGGTCACGGCTTGCCTGACGACGGTTGGTCACGAGGACACTTTGGAGATCGGCCGGCAGAAGCGGTCCCACATGTACGACCCGTACATCGATCCAGAGACGCCGGGGTTTCTGGTGCCGCGCCGGCTTCGAGCAGGCATACCGGAAAGGATCGACGGTCAGGGTCGAGTGATCGATCGCTTGGACGAGCAAGCTGTCAAAGAGACCGTGACACGCCTCAAGGAGCGCTTCGGAGTTCAGTCAATCGCAGTCTGCTATCTGAACAGCTACTGCAATCCGCAGCACGAGAGGCGAACCGAAGAGATCATTCGAAGACTGTTTCCGGACATTGCCGTCTCCTTGTCCTCTGCGATCAATCCCGTCTTCCGAGAGTACGAGCGGACATGCATTACGGTCTTTGATGCGTACATCCGTCCGGTGGTCGAAGACTACATCAAGCGTCTTGGAGAGCAGCTCGATCCAGGGCAGTCCGAGAGCAACTTGCGGATCATGCAGTCCCGCGGTGGTATCACGACCGCGCGCATGGCCACCAATCAGCCCGTCAGCTTGGTTCTGTCAGGCCCCGCTGGCGGCGTTGTTGGAGCTCGGCACAGCGCTCAGCTATCGGGCCGCAGCGATATCATCACCATGGATATCGGCGGCACCAGCTGTGATGTCTCGCTGGTGAAGGACGGCAAGATCGAGCTGACGAAGGAAGGCCGTATCCGCGGATACCCATTGCGCTTTCCCATGGTCGACATCACGACGATTGGTAGCGGGGGCGGCAGCATAGCGTGGGTCGATGAGGCTGGAGGACTCCATGTCGGTCCGCAAAGTGCGGGATCAACACCTGGGCCCGCCTCCTACGGCCGCGGTGGGACGCAGCCAACGGCAACGGATGCGAGTGTCGTTCTCGGCTATATGAATCCGCAGTTCTTCGCTGCCGGAACGCTCCCGCTTTATCCGGAGAGGGCCGCAGAGGTTGTCGAGCGTCTGGCGGATCGAATGGGGCTGACGCGCGAGGATATGGCGCTCGGTATTCACCGGATTCTCAATGCTCAGATGGTCGAGGCGATCAAGCTGATCACGGTCAGGCGCGGCTATGACCCGAGGAAGTTTTCTCTCCTCGCGTTTGGTGGCGCAGGCGCGATCCACGCTGGTGAGGTCGCCAAGCAGCTTGGCATTCCCGAGGTGATTGTGCCCGCGAACCCGGGAACGCTGTCGGCCTATGGGATGCTTGCCGCCGACATCGAATCGGATGGTGTTGCGTCGTGTCTCAGTCGAACGTCCCGTGTGAAATTCTCTCAGATCGACGAGTTGTTTGCGGAGCTCGGCAGTAACGGTAGGAAACGGCTGCTCGCCGAGGGCGTGCCGGGAATACCTGTTGAGGAACGCCGCCTCGCCGATATGCGATATGCTGGGCAATCATACGAGCTCGAAGTCCCATTTGGGGCGGGCAAGGCCGAAATTGCGCTGCCGGCGGCAGTCGATGCGTTCCATAGGCTGCATGAAGAAGTCTATGGGCACGCGGATCCGACGCGCGAGGTCGAGCTTGTGAATGTCCGCGTCGTTCACTTCCAAAGGCTGGGCAGTCCGGAAGCGACGGGCGGTGGCCTGAGCGCGCGGGAAGCACGTCCAGCGCTCGAGGGGCGGCGTGCATATTTTCGCGAGATCGGATGGGTGAACACGCGTGTCGTATGGCGCGACGACATTGCCTCCGGCGAGACCATCAAAGGCCCCGCGATTGTCGAACAGCACGACACGACGATTGTGATTTATCCTGGTCAGCACGCTGTGGCGGATGCGGCCGGAAATCTGATTATCCGGACGGCGATGGACGATGCACCGGCTAGGACGGAGGCCGTCCAGCGATGAAGTCGCGGGGCCTGGGGGACATCTTCAATCCGTCGAGCATTGCCTTTGTCGGCGCTTCTCAGTCGACCGAGAAGGCAGGCGGCCGGCGCTGGAAGACCATTGTTGACGCTGGTTTTGCTGGCAAACTCTTTCCCATCAATGCTTCAGCAAGCTCGGTCTACGGTCACCGTGCATATCCATCGCTGCGCGCGGTCGGTACCGAGGTCGATCTCGTATTCCTCGCTGTGCCGACTGAGTACGTAGCTCAAGCGGTCGAGGATTGCGCTTCGGTCGGCGCTCGCGGCATTGTCGTGATTTCTGGCGGTTTCAGCGAAGTTGACGAGGCAGGACGCGCGCTCGAGAAGGAAATCGTCGAGAAGGCGTCGAGCTTCGGCGCGCGCGTCTTTGGCCCCAATTGTGCAGGCATCTTCAGCGCTCCCGCGCAGTACAATGCACTCGGCTGGGACGTCCCACCGGGCACCATTGGCCTCGTATCTCAGAGCGGCAATATTGCTCTGGATTTTGCGGAGATGGCGCAGCGAAGCCGGATCGGCTTCAGCCGCTATACGACGATCGGCAACGCGGCGGACATCAACACTGCCGATCTCATTGAGTACTATCTTTCCGACAGCGCGACGCGTGTGATCCTCGCTTACGTCGAAGGCTTCGGGGAGAGTGAAGGGCGCGCGATCTTCGAAATGGTATTGCGCGCTCCTGTCAAGAAGCCAGTCATCATCCTGAAGCCGGGGCGCAGTGAGACAGGTCGCCGTGCGGCAATGTCGCACACGGGCTCGCTTGCTGGCGAGGATCGTCTTGTCGAAGTTGCCTTTCGGCAGGCGGGAATTGTTCGAGCCTACGATGTTGAAGAGGCCTGGGCTACTGCGGCCGCGTTCGCTACGACTGCAGACCCGAGTGTGCCTGGAGTTGTGGTGCTCACCGACGGCGGAGGACACGCCACACTCTTTTGCGACACAGCAGGCTTAGCCGGTCTTCCTGTTCCTCCACTCTCCGAGAAGACGACAGAAGCTCTGAGTGCACTCCTTCCGGCGCGCTGCGCGTTAGGCAATCCCATCGACTTCGCGGGTGTTGCCGAAGGTGAGCCTGAAATCGTTCCGAAGGTGCTCGATATCTGTCTTTCGGACCCATCCATCGGAACAGCGGCGATCATCGGCCACTTGGGCGGCTATCACAAGCTTGGCGGCCCGAAACTCGCGCCGCGGGAGATTTTGGCGGCCCAGGAGATCGCCAAGGTAAGCCAGACGAGCGGACGCCCGGTCCATGTTCATTCGGTGCACGCGAACTCCTCGCTGCCGGCCATTGAGGTCTTGAGATCGGAAGGGATTCCGCTTCATCGTTCAATAGAAGTCTCTGCGAGAGTAATCGCGAACATCGTCCGGCATGCAATGCCGGCTCGGCACGAGCGGCCTGACGCAGTGTCCGTCTCATGTCCTGCTGATGCCGCGGCGATCATTCGGGCGGCCCGCAATGGTGACGAAGCCTGGCTTCAGGAACCGGAGGCGCGCCGGCTGTTATCAGCTTGGGGCATCTCGGTGCCCCCATGGGAGGTCGTCGAGACGCTGGATCAATGTTTCTCCGCGGCGCGGAAGTTCTCGGGCCCCCTGGCGATGAAGTTGATCTCGCGATCTCTGGTGCACAAGAGCGATGTCAAGGGCGTGCATCTGAACGTCTCCCCCGGGGAGGCGTGCGCCCGCTATGAGCAGATGATCCGGCAAGCCGCGGAGCTGTCTCTGATGTCGCCCAGGGTTCTCATCACACCGATGATTGAAGGGCGGGCTGAAGTCGTCGTTGGGGCCTATCGGGACTTCCAGTTTGGCCCGGTAGTGATGGTGGGCATCGGTGGCGTACTCATCGAGGTCCTGAAGGATGTTGCCTTTCGAATGGCGCCCCTGTCTCCGGACGATGCGAACGGAATGATCGCGGAGCTCAAGGGAAGCGCGCTGTTCAGCGGTGTCAGAGGTCGCGCACCTATTCCGATACGGCCGATTGCAGACTTGCTCTGCCGTGTCTCCGAAATGATTGCTGCGACACCCGACATAGCAGAGATCGATATCAACCCGGTCATTGTTTCTGAGAGTGCCGCGCTCATAGCGGACGCGCGTGTGGTCCTTGCAGCTCCCGCGGCGCACGAGGCTGCGGATGGCAGCTCAGATCACGTTGGCCGGTAGCGAAGGTAAGTGCAATGGTTGATCCGGTAACACTCGAGATCATTCGCAATCGGTTGGACGCGATTACTGGTCTCATGCAGCTGACGCTGCTGAAGAGCTCTGTGTCGGTAATCCTCAAAGAGGGCGAGGATTGCTCCTGCGGCCTCTTCAAGCCGAATGGCGAGCTTCTTTCTCAGGCCTGCGCGAACCCTATTCATCTCGGCATCATGGGGCCGGCGGTCGAGACGCTGCTCCAGAAGTTTCCCTCTGCAGGGATGAACGAGGGCGACATCTATATTCTCAATGATCCTTATAACGGCGGCACACATTTGCCCGACATCATTATGATTGCGCCCATCATTGTCGATGGAGCAGTTGTCGCGATCAGCGCTGCGCTCGCGCACCAGGAGGACATTGGAGGTCGGTCGTTCGGAAGTATGCCCGCCGATGCGACAGAGATCTTCCACGAGGGTCTGATTATCCCCCCGTCGCGGCTTTATCGCCAAGGCGTCAGAGACGAGACATTGGTCGATCTTCTCAAGAGCAATGTTCGCCTTCCCGAGGGCTTCCTTGGCGATATCGGCGCGCAGATCGCGTCCGTGAAGGTCGGCATGCGATCCTACAAAGCCATGGTCGAAGAGTTCGGTCGAGGCACGATCGATGAGGCACTCGATGCCCTCTTCGATCAGGCCGAGAAGCTCTCGAGAATGGCTATCGAGGCAATCCCGGACGGCGAGTACAGCTTTGAGGATTTCGTCGACAACGATGGCATCGAATTGGACAGGCAGATCCGCCTGGCGGTGAAACTCACCGTGACAGGCAGCAACGTGATTGCCGACTTCTCCGGATCGTCATTGCAGGTGAAGGGACCGGCAAACGTCGGGTACTGGGGGACGTACTCTGCCGTCATCTTTGCCTTTCGGGCGATATGCAACCCCCACATTCCGACCAACGCAGGCATGTCGCGCCCGATCAAGATGGTCATACCCAAGGGCAATGTTCTCAATCCGAAATGGCCAGCGCCGGTATCGCTCAGGGCGCACACTGCCAAGCGTGTCGTCGACGTTCTCTATGGCGCCCTGGCAAAGGCGGTCCCCGAACGCGCTATCGCCGCTTCGAGCGGAAGTTTGAGTGTGTGTTCGTTTGGAGGGGCACACGAAAGTGGCGAACTCTTCGGTTGCTCGGACATTGTTGCTGGTGGGATGGGCGGCCGGCGAGGGAAGGATGGCATCGACCTTCTCGAAACCGACATCACCAACTGCATGAACATTCCCGCCGAAGCACTGGAGGCTCACTATCCTCTTCGCGTCGTTCGCTCCAGATATCGAACCGACTCGGGTGGTGTCGGTACCTTCCGTGGCGGTCTTGGCATTGATCGAGCCATCCAGGTCGTCAAAGGGCCGATACGCTGCTCGTATCGCTCCGACCGTCATCTCACACGGCCATGGGGCATTCGCGGGGGAGAGCCGGGGCAAAGCTGGCAAACATACATCCTGAGAGCGGACGGCGTTCGTCAACCGGTGCGCTCGAAGGCGATCTTCGAACTGAACACGGGCGATACGCTTGAAATGCTCACCGGCGGTGGCGGCGGATACGGCGATCCGCTGGAACGCGATCCCGGAATGGTCCTGGAGGATGTGTTGAACGGTAAGGTCTCGAAAGAGACGGCCGAGCTCGACTACGGCGTCATCCTTGGCTCGGATGATCTCAGCGTCGACATCGCGGCAACAGATCAGCTTCGCGCCAGAAACAAATCAAAGCGCGGAGCGGTCGATTGGCAGATCGACCGCGGGGGCGGGGCCAGGGAGTAGCGTCCTATGGAGATGTTCATACAGGCGACCGTCAACGGCATTATTACAGCAGGCCTTTACGCGCTCGTTGCCTATGGCCTTCTCATCGTGCTCGGCATCATGAATGTCGTAAACTTCGCGCATGGCGAGTTCGTGATGATCGGCGCCTACTTCTCCTACTGGGCGTTCATTGCGACCGGTGTCGATCCTCTGCTGCTGGCGCTTCCAGTCGCTCTAGCCATGTTCCTTTGTGGTATGGCCATCTACAAGTTCACTGTCGGTCCCGTTCTCCGCGAGCCGTCCATCAACCAGCTTGTTCTGACCTTTGGCATAAGCCTCACGTTGCAAAACGTGGCTCTTCTGCTCTGGAACGCAGATCTGCGCTCCATCAGCGTCCCTTATGCCGACGTTTCATTCAGTATCGGATCCATCAACCTCGGCGTGTTCCGCGTGGCGGCGTTTCTGCTGGCGTGCCTCTCGATAGGTATTTTGCAATTCACGACGCACTACACGCGCTTCGGCAAAGCCATGCAGGCGGTCAGCCAGAACAAAACTGCGAGTTCGCTCGTCGGCATAAACGTCAACTCGGTCCATCTTCTTACCTTCGGTGCGGCCGCCGCCACAGCGGGCGTTGCGGGCGTCGTTGTGTCGGTGTTGATGTACACGTTCCCCACCGTGGGCGCCCATCTCATTCTCAAAGCCTTCGCGATCGTCATCCTGGGTGGGCTTGGCAGCATTCTTGGGACGATTATCGCCAGCCTGGTTCTTGCGCTTTCGGAATCCTATGTGGGTACCTATGTGCCGAGCGGCTCCGGCTGGGCCGAAGGGGTCTCGTTCCTACTCATCATCGCCGTTCTGATCATGCGGCCTCAGGGGCTCTTCGGAGTGCGCGATCATGACTAGTAGCGCACCGGCTCGATGGCGCTTCCTGGGAACCGCGACGGGAATTATCGCCGTTGCTGCGCTTGCTGCACTGCCGTTCCTCGTCGACGCCTACATGCTTCATTGGGCTATCACGGTCCTGAAGTTCGCCGTGCTCACGCTGGCATGGGACATTCTGGCGCGCACGGGGCAAGTCTCGTTCGGGCATGCCGCGTTTTTTGGTCTTGGCGCATACGTTGCCGTGCTGGCGTCATCCACCTTGGGATTGGGGCAGATCCTTTCGATGCTTGTAGCGGGCGTTGTTGCAGCGGGATTGGCCACCTGTCTGAGCGCCCTCTTCTTTCGCGTGCGTGGCATCTATTTTGCCATCCTCACTCTGGCGTTCGCCGAGGTTCTCAAGGTTTGCGCGACCATGCTGACTGGCATGACAGGAGGAGCGATGGGCCTTTCTGCTCGCCCCCTGTTCGGCGGCGATGCGGTAAAGAGCTATTTCTTCATTCTCATCCTGGCTCTGTTCACGATTGCCACGATGTGGCTGTTGTCGCGAACACGGTATCACTTTGGCATCACGGCAATGCGCAGCAGTCCCGAAGTTGCGGCCGCGTTCGGCATCCCCGTGGTGCCGATCCGAACGATTGCTTACAGCGTCAGCGCCGGGCTGACGGGTGTCGTGGGCGCCTTCTATGCGTTCTATACGACATACATCAATCCAGAGAGTGCGTTCGATGTCGCGATCTCGGTTGCGCCGGTGATCATGAGCATTTTCGGTGGTCTGTATTCGATCGCCGGTGGGATCATCGGCGCCGTAACCCTGACGCTCTTGCAGGAATATCTGCGCACGACATTCGAGTACGGCTCGCTCATCGTCTATGGTCTGCTGCTGATCGTGAGCATTCTCTTCATGCCCAAGGGTGTATGGGGCCTCGTCTCCGGTCTCGCCAGCAGGCAGCGCTCGCCGGCCAGAGAGGTGGCGAGCTGAGATGCTGAGGATCCGCAACCTCTCCAAAAGCTTTGGCGGCGTTCGTGCCGTGGACAACGTATCCTTCGATGTCCCGCTCGGCGCCATCGTTGCTCTGATCGGCCCGAACGGTGCGGGGAAGACGTCGACCTTCAATCTGATCTCCGGCCTCCTCCCGCCGGACAGCGGATCCGTTACGCTTTTCGACAAGCCACTTACCGGAAAGTCTCCTGACGAGATCTGCAGAGCCGGTGTCGCCAGAACATTTCAGATCAGCCAGCTTTTCGAGACCCTGAGCATTCGTGAGAACATTCAGACTGCCGCATTGTTCGGACGGAGCACCAGGGATGACGTGCAGGCCGCGGCCCGTCGCTCTGACGAACTTGTCGAGGCGTTCGATCTGGGAAGTCATGCAAACGCCCTGCCCAAAGATCTGACATTTGCTCAGCGGCGTAATGTCGAGATTGCCCGCGCGCTTGTCATGGACCCTCAGATCCTCCTTCTTGACGAGGTCCTTGCTGGATTGACTGCAAGCGAGATCGAAGAGGCGATCGCAATCGTCGAGCGGGTCAAATCACCGACGGTTGGCATCCTGCTCGTCGAGCATCAGATGCGTGCGGTCATGCGACTCGCCGATTCGGTTGTTGTCATGATGAATGGCGGCGTTCTCATGCAAGGCAGCCCCGAGGAGGTCCGCAAGCATCCCAAAGTACTTTCTGCTTATCTGGGAGAGGAGATCGATGCGTCCGGATCGCATATTGCGACTCGATCCGAGGAGGCTCTCTCTCTCAACAGTACAGCAGATGGCGGAGGCCGTTCCGTTAGCGCTGCTGCAGAGCCCGTACTGTCGATCCGCAACCTTTCCGCTGGCTACGGCCCCCTGACCGCACTCCACGGTATCGATATCGATGTTGGCGACAACGAGCTCGTCGCGCTCATCGGGTCAAACGGCATGGGAAAATCGACGACTCTGAAGGCAATATCTGGCCTTTTGGTACCTCTGGCCGGCAAGGTTCACTTCGAAGGTCGAGATGTTACCCATCTTCCGGCGCACAGCATCGTGCGGCTGGGACTGGGCCAAGTTCCTGAAGGGCGTCAGCTGTTTCAATACATGTCGGTCGAGGACAACCTTATGCTCGGCGCTGCATTTGTTGCGCAGGCTTGGGGAGCGCGGCGCGAGAGGCTTGATGAGATCTTCGCGTTATTTCCAAGGCTCGCAGAGCGTCGATCTCAGCGCGCCGGGAGCTTGAGCGGCGGCGAGCAGCAGATGGTGGCCATTGGTCGCGCGCTGATGGCACGCCCGCGGCTATTGATGCTCGACGAGCCAACCATCGGCCTCGCCCCCATCGTGGTGGCAGAGACCTTCGAGGCCATCAGTAGGATCAAAGCTGCAGGAGTGAGTGTTCTGCTTGTCGAGCAGAATGTGGGATGGGCACTGCGAGTCGCGGACCGCGTTTACGTCATGGAAAGCGGAAAGATCGTTCTTGCCGAGAAGGCGGAGAACCTGTGGGCGAACCGTGAATTCCTTCAGTCGTTCGGGCTGGGATGAGGACTATAATCTGGCCGTTCTGGTGGGTGCCGCTTGCGAGTTCTAAACACTTAATCTTGACCATTCGGGCTGTGACCGGACTTCGCGGCTCTTGCGCGTACGGTCACGGAACTCGCCTGAGCCGAGGCCGTCGATCTCGTCCAGATTTAGCGAGTATCCGTGGCCTCTAGAGAGGATGCGTGTGAGCAGGTTTTTGGAATAGCAGATTATTCGGCATCCTTCGGCAGCAGGAGGCTGGGTGACGGATATTGGCGGAGATAGAGCGCAAACAGGACTGCAATCTGCTCCGGGCTTCCTTGTGGCTGAGGGAACGGAAGTTGCGGCGGAATGGTCCGATACCGTCCGATGCGACGCGCCAATAGCGAGCCAATTGCGATGCAATCAAGTTCCGTCTCATTGGCACGTCGTCCGCTCGATCGGGGGTAATGGCACGGCTACCCGTAGTGATGAGGAACTTGAGTAGGAAGCGAGGATGCTCGCGGACTGACAGAAGGAACAATTTCTGCCAAATTGACCAGACCAACTCACATGAGGAGCTGCCATGGCCATTCATGTCAGCCTCGTTGGCCGCAAGGACCTGAAGGGCGAGGTCTATCGCCAGCTTCGGGCCGCGATCCGCACGGGACAGCTTCGTCCGGGTGAACATCTTACGCCAAGCCGGGAGCTGGCTCAGGCGCTGGCGGTTTCGCGCAGCACCGTCGTCGCCGCCTACGATCGCCTCGCCGCCGAAGGCTTCGTGACCACCCAACCGGGGGCAGGGACGTTCGTAAGCGAAGGACCGGCGCACGCAAAGCGCGAAGCAAGAAGGCGATCCGACAGTGTGCTGCGGTCGCGCCCGGTCTGGAACGCAATCGAGCTTCCGACCGCGTTCGACCGCCCGGCTCGTTTCGACTTCCGGACAGGAATACCCGACGCTTCGCTGTTTCCCCATCAGGCATGGCGCCGATTGGTGGCGCGGGCGCTTCGGGTGGCGGAAAAGGCCGAGCGGGTCTACCAGCACCCGGCCGGCCAGTTTTCCCTGCGGTCGGCCATCGCGCACCATGTCGGCATCTCGCGCGGCATCGAGGCTTCCGCGGACGATATTATCGTCACCAGCGGCACGCAGCAGGCCCTGGACATTCTTGCCCGCGTCCTGCTCTCGCCTGGGGATCGGATCGCCGTCGAAGATCCCGGCTATGAGCCGCCGCGACACCTCTTCCATTCGCTGGGCATCCGCGTGATCGGCGTGCCCGTCGATCAGCATGGCCTGGTGGTCGATGCGCTGCCGGACCGGATCCGGGCGGTTTACGTCACGCCCTCCCACCAGTATCCGCTCGGCGTGACGATGTCGCTCACACGGCGGAGGGCGTTGCTGGCCTGGGCCGAGCGCAACGATGCCGCGATCATCGAGGACGACTACGACAGCGAGTTCCGGTTCGGGGACCGTCCGCTCGATCCCCTACAGACGCTCGACACGCGGGGACGCGTGATCTACGTCGGCTCATTCTCGAAGACGCTGCTGCCGACTGTTCGACTCGGCTTCGTGGTAGCCCCGCGCTCCCTGCGGCTGGCCATCCAAAAGGCCGCGTTCATCAGCCACTGGCACGCGCCGACCCTTACGCAGAATGCGCTCGCCGATCTCATCGAGAGTGGCGAGTTTGCACGTCACATTCGGCGGGCCAACCGCATCTACCGGGACCGACACGAGGCGCTCGTCAACGCGGCAAGCCGTGTTCTCAGCGATCATCTGGAGCTCGTCCCGTCGACCACGGGCCTTCATGTTGCTGCCCTGGCACGGACGGCGTCGGTCAAGCAGATTGACACCGTGTTCTCTCGGGCGGCTCAAGCAGATCTGATCTTCCACAGGCTGTCAGCGTTCGCGATTGGTGGCAGCCCCCGAGCCGGGATTGTTCTCGGCTACGGGGCAATTCCGGCGGAGAGGATCCCGGAAGGTTTGCGGCGCCTACGTCGGTGTTTCGACAGTTGAGGCAATAGCCCGTGCCGCTGGTATCTGCGCGCCGAATTGGACTGGCAAACATTGCCGGAATTGGCCCTTCGGATGGTCCGTTGCGCTCCTAACTCAATCTCTTGAAGCCCACCGCAGGTATGACGCTCGTCATCGAAGCGTGTCCCACCAGCGGCGGGCAATGGAGTCCGCGGCCTTCAGGTCGCACAGCGCAACGATTGATGGTCGCCGAAGCCCGCCAACACCCTTCGCCACCAACACGCACCAATGGAGGCACAACAATGCCATCTGCCCGGCCGATGACGATTCCGAGAACTGAGGTGACACCAGATCACATCATGCAGATCGGCATGGGCTTCTGGGCCTCGAAGGCGCTGTTGAGCGCCGTGGAATTGGGCGTGTTCACGTACCTTGCCGGCGGTCCGAGGACCGGCCCTGAAATCGAACACGCCTTGGGCCTCCATCCACGTGGAACGTACGACCTGCTGGACACGCTCGTCGCCCTCGGCCTGCTCGCACGCGATGGTGATGGCGTGGCCGGCCAATACCGCAACATGGCCGAGACGGCAGAGTTTCTTGATCGCAAGAGCCCGCAATACATCGGAGGGATCCTCGAAATGGCAAACGCGCGGCTCTACCGATTCTGGGCCGACCTGACGCCAGCGCTCAAGACCGGCAAGCCGCAGAACGAGATCAAGCACTCCGGCCGGCCGGTGTTCGACGAGCTCTATGCCGATCCGGCGCGGCTGGAGCAATTTATCGAGGCCATGGCCGGCATCTCGACGGCAAGGTTCGCAGCTCTCGCCGAGAAGTTCGATTTTTCATCCTATGGCACGCTGGCTGACATCGGCGGCGCGAGCGGGCAACTCTCCTGCCTTGTCGCAAGCCGGCACACGCATCTCACCTGCCGCTCATGTGATCTGCCCGTCGTGAAGCCGATTGCAGAGCGCAACATTCGCAAGCGCGGACTGAGCGAACGCGTGCAAGCGGACGTGATCGACTTCTTCCGCGACGAATTCCCGAAGGCCGACATCATCACCATGGGGATGATCCTTCACGACTGGAATCTCGATCGCAAGAAGATGCTGATCGCCAAGGCGTATCGGGCCCTGCCCAAGGGCGGAGCGCTGATTGCGATCGAGAACATCATCGACGATGAGCGGCGAAGAAACGTATTTGGCCTGCTGATGTCCCTCAACAT
>CAUJKI010000544.1 GCA_963205015.1 Pseudomonadota bacterium | reverse complement strand
ATTTCATCATCGGCCGCCGCGAGGGCACGACTCCGAAAATCTCGACCGAGACGCTGGAGGATGGCGTCGCAACGATCGTCAAGACGTGGCAGGACCGCCTCATCGAGGCGCTCGACAAGGCCGGCCCGAAGACAGCGGCGCTGACGACCAAATATCGCGAGGCCTTTTCGGCCGGCTATGCCGAGACATTCCCACCAGCGCGCGCACTCGAGGACATCCGGCGCATCGAGCGGCTCGGGCCGGACCGCCCGCTCGCCATCGACTTCTATCTGGAGAAGGCGAGCGGAACCGAGCGGCTGCGCGCCGCCGTCTATCGCTTCGACGAGCCGATCCGGCTCTCCGAACGTGTGCCCGTGCTGGAGAACCTCGGCTTTTCAGTCGTCGACGAGCGCACGTACGAGGTCGCGCCGCGCTTCGGCGACATGATCCGCAAGGTCATGCTGCACGACATGGTGCTGGAGGCAATCGAGGGCACCGCAGTCGACATCAGGAAGCACGACCTGCGCCTGGAGGATGCCTTTCGCTCGGTTCTCGCCGGAACAACGAGCAGCGACACCTTCAACCGGCTGATCATCGCGGCCGGTGCGGACTGGCGCGAAGCCGCGCTTATGCGCGCGTATGCCGCCTACATGCGACAGCTCGGCCTGCCGTTCGGCCCGGCCTATATCGCGACGACGCTCATCCGGCACGCCGGGATCGCACGCGATCTCATGGAGCTCTTTCACCATCGCTTCAATCCCGACAAGGGCGGTTCGCCGGAAGAACGCATCAAGGGCGAAGCGCCGATCCGCGAGCGCATAGCCGGCGCGCTTTCGACCGTCGAAAGCCTCGACGAGGACCGCATTCTCAATCACCTGCTGACGCTCATCGACGCCACGGTCCGCACGAACTTCCACCAGAAGGACAAGAAAGGCCGGCCGCCCGAGATCATCGCCGTCAAGCTCGCCGGCCACGAAATCGAGTTCATGCCGCGCCCGCGCACCTACCGCGAGATCTGGGTGTCAAGCCCGCGCGTCGAAGGCGTGCACCTGCGCTTCGCCCCGATCGCGCGCGGCGGTATCCGCTGGTCGGACCGCGCGCAGGACTTCCGCACGGAGGTGCTGGGCCTCGTCAAAGCGCAGCAGGTCAAGAACGCAGTGATCGTGCCGGCCGGCTCCAAGGGCGGCTTCATTCCGAAGCTGCTGCCGCGCGGCGGCTCGCGCGAAGCCGTCCAGGCCGAGGGCGTCGCGGCGTACCGCATTTTCATCTCGGCCATGCTCGATCTCACCGACAATCTCGTCGATGGGAAGATCGTGCCGCCCGATCGCGTCGTGCGCTATGACGGCGACGATCCCTACCTCGTGGTCGCCGCAGACAAAGGCACGGCCACGTTCTCCGATCTCGCCAACGAGCTTTCGACAAGCCGCGACTTCTGGCTCGGCGATGCCTTCGCCTCGGGCGGATCGGCTGGCTACGACCACAAGAAGATGGGCATTACCGCGCGCGGCGCCTGGGAGTGCGTCAAGCGCCACTTCCGCGAGATGGATATCGACATCCAGACACAGCCATTCTCGGTGATCGGCGTCGGCGACATGTCGGGCGACGTGTTCGGCAACGGGATGCTGCTCTCCCCTGCAATCCGCCTCATCGCCGCCTTCGACCACCGCGACATCTTCCTCGATCCCAATCCCGATGCCGCAGCGAGCCTCGCCGAGCGCGCACGCCTCTTCGCGCTGCAGCGCTCGAGCTGGCAGGACTACAACAAGACACTCATCTCCAAGGGCGGTGGTGTCTTCCCACGCTCGGCCAAGTCCGTGCCGCTCTCCGCCGAGGTGCGCGCCATGCTTGGCATCAAGGCGGAGCACCTGACACCTGCCGAGCTCATCAACGCTGTCCTGAAGGCACAGGCGGACCTTCTCTGGTTCGGCGGCATCGGCACCTACATTCGCGCTTCGTCGGAGACCGACGCCGATGTCGGCGACCGCGCCAATGATCCGATCCGCATCACGGCGCTGGAGCTCAATAGCAAGGTCGTCGGCGAGGGTGCCAACCTCGGCATCACGCAGCGCGCGCGCATGGAGCTCTCGGCCCGCGGCGTGCGCCTCAACACGGACTTCATCGACAATTCGGCGGGCGTCAACTCCTCCGACCAGGAGGTGAACATCAAGATCGCCGTCGTGCCGGTCGTGAAGTCGGGCCGTCTCGACATCGCGGCGCGCAATAAGCTGCTCGCCAGCATGACCGACGAGGTCGCCGACGCGGTCCTGCGCAACAACTATCAGCAGTCGCTGGCACTGAGCCTCGCCGAGCGCAATGCCGCCGCCGATCTCAGCGCACACGCGAGACTGATAGAAGCCCTTGAGCAGCGCGGCATCCTGGAACGCGAGATCGAGTTCCTGCCCTCTCTGCCCGAAATCAGCGTGCGCCAGTCCTCCGGACGCGGCCTCACACGGCCCGAACTCGCCGTGCTGCTGAGCTATGCCAAGATCGCGCTGCGCAGCGACCTGCTCGCAAGTGCCGTGCCGGATGCAGCAGCCCTCGAGCCGCGCCTCATCGAGTACTTCCCTCCGGAGCTGGCGCGCGCCTATCCGGATGACCTGAAGCGCCATCAGCTCCGCCGCGAGATCATCGCGACGACCGTGACGAATGCCGTCGTCAACCGGCTCGGCGCCGCCGCTCCCCAGCGCATGGCAGATGAGACCGCGCGCCCCATTGCCGAGATCGCTTATGCCTTCACGGCTGCCCGCATCGTGCTCGGCCTCAACGCGATCTGGCCGCGCATCGACGCTCTCGACAACCGCATCGGCGGTGCGCTCCAGCTCGACCTCTACGCCCGCACACAGGAGGCGCTTGCGCATACGACGCGCTGGTTCCTGCGCGATGGCCAGTCCGCGAGCGATCTCGAAACGGCGATCGCCACCCACACGAAAGGCGCCGCCGATCTGACCGCGCTCATCGCGCGCGGCCTCGGAGACGAAGTGGAAGCTCAGTTGCGCGATACCGAGCAGGCGCTTGTGGACAAGCAGGTGCCCGTAGATCTTGCCGCGGACCTCGCCCGCCTCGCCCTGCTCGTGGATGCGCCAGCCATCACCGAGGCCGCGGCGCGTTCCGGCGCTCCCTACGCGACGGCGGCGCGGGTCGTGCTCGGCCTCAACCGGCGCTTCCATCTGCGCGACCTCATTGACGCAGGCCGCCGCATCCGCGCGACCGACGCCTACGACATGATGGCGGTCGCGGGCGCGGAGCAGGCGCTTCT
>CAUJKI010000543.1 GCA_963205015.1 Pseudomonadota bacterium | reverse complement strand
AACGGGTCGTCCTAACTGACATTGGACAGAAGTACTTTCAGGACATCGCTCGCATTCTAGAAAACCTCAGCGAAACGACGCACCGGGTGGTGTCCTCTCAGTCTGGAACGGCGCAAATCACGATTTCCTCGCTACCAACATTTGCGGTCAGATGGCTCTTGCCCCGAATTCCCGACTTTCTCGCCAAGAATGGCGACATCCAAGTCAATTTCACAACCAATCTGGTACCCTTCTTCTTCCGAAGCGAGACATTCGACGTCGCGATCCACTACGGCTCCCGGACTGTCGCTGGCTCGGCCTCCTATTTCCTAATGAGAGAGAAGATCGTACCCGTCTGTAGCCCAATTTATCGACGGCAGTTGCGCATCAGGCACCCTGACGATTTGAATAACGCCGTCTTGCTACAGCGAACCACACGTCCGGATGAGTGGCTCGAATGGAGCCAGCATCACAATGTCACTCTACACGCGACGCGCTGCGGCCCCCGCTTCGATCACTTTCCCGTTCTCGTGCAGGCGGCGGCGCATCATATGGGGGTCGCGTTGGCTCCGCACTTTTTCGTACGCGACGAACTCGCGCTCGGCCAACTGACGATGCTCTTCGACTCCAACCATGTCAGCAAATCGGCCTACTACCTCGTCGTGCCTGAGGCCAAGCAACACTCCCGGCCTGTCCGCGCATTTCGAGACTGGCTGCTCGAAACGGTGCATCGTGAGAGCGAGCGACAGAACAGCGTACTACGTGCGGCCGCCGTTAACGCTTAGGACTTGACCCGTTACCCAGTTCGAGAGATCGGACGCAAAGAATAGCACTGCCTTTGCAACATCGTCGGCGCTTCCCAACTTGCGAAGGTGGATGGTCTCAAGCAGCTGTTTCTGGCCCTCCGGGCCATAGCCTTCCCACTGTCTCTGCGTTCTTTCACTCACATTGATGAAGCCGGGCGCCACGCTATTCACTGTTATCCCCCAGGGACCAAGCTCTTCAGCCAGATGGCGCGTGATCGAGATTACGGCCGCCTTAGCCGCGCCATAACCAATCAAGCGATTGCGCGCTGTGCGGATGCCCGCGTCGCTCGAAATATTGATGATCCGTCCACCACCGCTCGCCTTCATCGCGGGCGCCACGGCCTGCACACAATACAGAGTGCCGGTGCTGTTCAGCCTGAACAAGGCGTCCCATTGCTCGGAAGGAAGGCCCTCGATCGGTTGATAGCTGTAACCAAGACCACCACCTGCATTGTTGACCAGAACGTCGACATGACCGCATTCGCGGTCCACCTCGGCGACGAGCGCTCGAACGGCGCTCAGGTCGGTGACATCCACCTTTCGAGCGCGCGCTGCACCTCCTGCGGCCTCGGCTGTTGCCGCGGCCGTCTCCGCGTTGAGGTCGCAGGCCCACACGCTCGCGCCACACGCCGCCAGCCGGAGGGTAATCGCGCGTCCGAGACCTCCGCCGGCTCCGGTGATGAGCGCAGTTTTCCCTGTCAGATCCAGATTCATCGAGGCCTCCTGATGTCGTGCCGGCTAGAGCGCGGCCTGGTGGCTATGTCGCGGCCGGTGCGCCGGGCCGAGGGGGTAGAGGCGCACACCCGCGCGGAGCTTTTTATAGTCGTAGGCGGTGGGATCGACCACATGCCCACCAGGCGCCAGTGCCACAAGCACCTCCTCAGCTATCGGCTGGAAGTGCGCTCGGACGTGCACCGTGCTTTTGAGTACGAGTATCTTTTGCTGCGAAGGCTCCAGACCCAGGTGACGAAACACCTCCTGATCATGAGCCTGCATGCGTTTACTCGTCACCACAACGCTGATGCCATCGATAACGAGGAGAGCCGTCGGACCGAGGTCGACCGTTCGACCTCCAACGCATGGCCCTGTGGTCGTGAACTGACCATTAGACAAGCGCGCCACCCGAAAGCGCCCTTCAAATGGAACCACACCGGCGGGACCGGACTTGCCACCGAGCGCCAGGCTGAGCACGCTGCCCTCGCCTACTTGATGCGCAGCAGCCGCCGCCTCTGCGTCGCATAGAACGCCGAGCGCCGCCCCCCTGGCCCCATGCCTATGGAGTGCTGCGAGCATCCCCGTTGTATCGGCGCTTCCCCCGCATCCCGGGTTGTCTTGAGTATCAGCGATGATCACCGGCCGATTGGCGCTCTCAGCCTTCCGCATGGCCACCTTGACCGCCTCATCCGGTTGAAGCATCGGCGTCGCGAAGGATGGCTCGAGGAGTGCAATGGCGTGCGCAAGCTCGTCTGCCAATCGATCTGCCGCTTCTTGATCGTAGGCGTGCACAATAACGGACGGTCCACAATCAAAGAGGTCGGACGGAGGGAAACCCGCAAGATACGCGACCGTAATCGCATCTCCGCGCTTTTCCATGTCGGCCGACAAGGTCACAACGGCCTTCGATGGGTCGACCATCGTGCATTGATGGTTTAGTGGAAGCAAAAAGGGAAGCTTGCGCAGTGCACGCCCTCGCGGCCTGCCTTTGGCGAGTATAGTTGCGAGTGCATGAGCAGCACGCCGCCCCGTCTCGATCCGATCCACATGAGGATAGGTGAGGTAGGGCGCCATCGCATCACTGAATGCGACCATTTCAGGTGTGACATTGGCGTGATAATCCAGGCTGATCACAACAGGTATCGCATCCCCGACGACAGCCCGGACGCGTCGCAATAGCTCTCCTTCTCCGTCCTCGAAGTCTTCTGTCACCATGGCGCCGTGCAGATCGAGATACACAGCGTCTACCGGCATCGCGAGCGATAACATGCTCACGAGCTCGGCGGCGATTCTCTCGAACGCATCGCGCGTCACGTAGCCGCCCGCTCCACCACTTGCCCAGAGCAGGGGGATAATTTCATGCTTCGAAGCCATCTCCTCTAGAAAGCCAGAGATCGCAAAGCTAGTGCCCGGCAAACGGGCGAGCACTTCTTCTCCCCGGCTTAAGGGCGGGCGATCACGGTGACTGCAAAAATAGCTGTAGTCCGTCACTGATGGCACGAAGCAATTCGTCTCGTGCTGCATTCCTCCTATTGCGATCCGCGCCATGCTGTCATCTCCGTATGCATATCCTGGATTGGCCAGGCCGGTCCGTAGAAAGGGGCCTCTCCCGTTGGAAGTCGGCGAGAGCCTCAACAACTGTGCTGCGCTTTGGCTCAGCGGCTATTGCGCTCCGACTCCATGCATTGCGAGCGATCCGTCGGCGGAAGAGAAAAGCCCGTCTTGCCAGTGATGGCAGGCTGCCATGTGCCCGTTAGCCGCATCATCGACCACTGCTTCAAGAGCCGGGCGATGCGCGCTGCACACGCGATCGGCCAATGCGCATCGCGTCCGGAAGCCACATCCCGAAGGTACGGCACTAGGAGATGGCGGATCGTCCCGGAGGGAGGGCATTCCGTCGAGCTGCCCAGGCGTGAGGGATGGTGAAGCTGAAAGCAGGGCCCGCGTGTAACTATGCACCGGCGCCCGGAAGATGGGTTCCGTCGGTCCGAGCTCGACAACACGACCAAGGTACATGATAGCGACGCGGTCACACATGCGCCGAACGACGGACAAATCATGGCTCACGAAGATGTAGGTGAGGCCGAACTGGTGGCGCAGCTCGTCGAACAGACCGAGCACCGTCGCTTGAACCGACAGATCGAGCCCGGACGTCGGCTCGTCGAGGATTACGATCCTTGGGTGCAGGATCAGTATTCGCGCCAGTCCTATACGCCGCTGCTGGCCGCCCGATAGTTCATGCGGATAGCGACGTAGGAACGAGCTATCCAATCCCACTGCTGACAGCATTTCCTCGATGCGTCGCGCGCGCTCGGCACGGTCACTCACGGCATGAATCCGGAGCGTCTCGTCGAGCGTATGGCCGATAGTCCACCAGGGATCCAGTGCGGCTCCAGGATCCTGGTGGACGTACTGGATGGTCATGCGCGCAAGGCGCGCCTGCTGCGGCGTCAGCCCGGACACCAGCTTGCCATCCAGCCGGATGTTGCCGCTCCGCTCCCGCAGCAATCCAAGCACGGTCTTCGCCAACGTGGTCTTGCCGCAGCCGGACTCTCCAACAAGCGCGAGCGCTTCACCCTCCTGCACGTCGAATGTCACGCCGTCGACGGCTCGGACCTCCGGCTGTGCGCGTCCCAACCAAGATCTGCCACCGCCATAGACCGAAACGACGTTTTCAAGCGATAGGATCGGGCCCGACTTCACGGCACGGCCTCTGCGTGACAGCGAAAGCACGCGACATGACGTCCGGCGCTCGCAGGCAACAACTTCGGCCGCCCGCTCTCGCAGTCAGGTATGACTTCCGGGCAACGCGGATTGAAGCGGCATCCGGCCGGTGGGCGCAACGGCGATGGAACGGCCCCGGGAATTCCCTTGAGTTCCACCGATCGCTCGGGATGGCAGGCGAGCAGCATGCGCGTGTAGGGATGTGAGGGTTGCTCCATGACCGTTGCGACGGGGCCTGTCTCGACAGTCTGTCCGGCATACATGACTGTGACGGTGTCGCAGAGTTGGGCAACCACGCCGAAATCATGCGTTACGAACATCATCGAAACGCCGCGTTCCCGCGTGAGCTGGCGCAAGAGCTTCAAGATCTGAAGCTGCGTCGTCACATCGAGCGCAGTGGTAGGCTCATCCGCAAGAACGACTTGCGGTGCGCAAGCCAACGCCGCAGCGATCAACAGCCGCTGCCTTTGCCCTCCCGAGAACTGATGTGGATAGCGCGCGAGGGCCAGCTCCGGATCCGGCAGCTGCACTGCGCGCAGAAGCTCCACAATGCGCTCGCTATAGGCTCGCCGACGCTGGGCTCGCGGCTTTTCCCTGTTCGTATCATCTGATCCTGCACCATGCCACCACATGGCTTCGAGTAGCTGATCGCCGACGCGGAAGACAGGATTGAGTGCCAGAAACGGATCCTGCGGAATAAATCCGATCTGCCGTCCTCGCACACTGTGCGCCGTGCTGGCCTGTTCGAGACCGAAAAGCGGCTTTCCGTTCAGTGCGACCGAACCTTCGGTTGCGCGACTTCTCGCAGGCAGTAAGCCGAGAATGGCTTTGATGAGTGTGGATTTCCCACAGCCAGACTCTCCCACTACGCCGTGGATCGAACCCGGAGCGAGCTGAAAGTTCACTCCGTCCAAAATGCTCGCCACACCTTCATCGGTGTCCACCGCAACCGAGAGGTTGCGCACATCGAGCAACGCGGGAGCGCTCGCGGTCATGAGCGCGACCGTCGCAATTTGGGATCGATCAAATCGCGAAGGCCGTCGCCGAATAAGTTGAAGCCGAGCACCGTAAACAGGATGGCCAATCCAGGAAACGTCGCCGCCCACCACATGTCCGGCAGATACTCGCGGCTTTCCGCAATAGCCAATCCCCAATCGGGGCTCGGCGCTGTAGCGCCGACACCGAGGAATCCCAGCAGCGCGGTCGTCAAAATTGTAAATCCCATGCCGACAGTCGCGCGTACGATGATCGGCGAGGCCACATTTGGCAGGACGTGCGCGAACAGGATGCGGGTCCGCGAGGCCCCGAGCCCCTCGAGTGCCTCAATGAACACGGAGTGCCTGAGACGGCGCGTCTCGGCGTAGACCGTGCGGCAGAAGAATGGCCAGTAGGTGAGAGCGAGCGCAGTCATGGCGCTCCCCAAGCCGCGCCCGGCGAGCTGTGCGATAGCGAGCGCAAGAATGATCTGCGGAACAGCGAGGAACATGTCGGTGACCCGCATCACCAGCTCGCTCAGCCATCCCGTCGTATATCCGGCATAGATGCCGAGAGGTACGCCGATCGCGATCGCAACGGCTACGACAGTAAGGGCAACAGTCAACGCCCCTTGCGTTCCCACCAGAACGCGGGAGAAGATATCGCGACCGAGGTTGTCTGTCCCGAACCAGAACTCGGCGGACGGCGGCTCGAAGCGGCGAAGGAGATCGCTTTCGAAGACGAGATGCGGGTGAGGCACCAGCATGGAGCCAAATACCGCAATCCCAATCACTGTGCAGATGATGGCAAACCCCATCATAGCCGGCACATCTCGCAGAAATTTTCGAATGATGAGCATCGTCTACTCGTCAGTTTTCTTCAGCCACGCGCGGATCGAGTAACGCGTGAACGATATCGACGACGAGATTGACAAGGGCGTATATGACCCCCACCACGAGCGTCACTGCCAGGATGGCCTTATAGTCCGAGGTCAGGATGGCCTGTACGGCATAGGAGCCGATACCCGGCCAATCGAAGATGGTCTCGATGGCGACGGCACCGGCAATAAGTGCGCCGAACAACAGCCCTATCTGGGTCACAGTGGCCACAACCGAGTTACGCAGCACATAGACCCATATGATGCGCCTGTCCGGATAGCCTGCGGCCCTCTCGTAGGACACGAAATCCTTCTGCAGTGTTTCAAGGACGCCCGCTCGCGTGAAGCGCGTGATGCTCGCGAGAGAGCCCAGTGAAAGCGTGAAGGCCGGAAGGATCATGTGATGTGCCGACTGAAGGAAAAGGTCCAACCTGCCACTCAGTAGGCTGTCGGGCATGTAGAGACCGGTAATGAACTCCGGTGGCTGCACCTGAACCGGGAGCCTGCCCCGCAGCGGCAGCCAATTGAGATCCATCGAGAAGATGAGCTGCAGGATGATGGCGAACCAGAACGGAGCTATCGCCAGGCCTCCGACAGTGATGACGCGAACGGCATGGTCGAAAGCTGAGTTATGATGGACGGCCGCTAAGACGCCGAGTGGTATCCCGACGCATGTCGCGAAAATCAACGCCATCAGCACCAGCTCGATGGTCGCGGGCAGCCGCCGTGCAATGTCGCGGATAACCGGTTGCTCGGTGAAGATAGAATTACCGAGATCCCCGGTTGCAACCTGACCGATGTAGACGACGAACTGGCGCCAGAGCGGCTGATCAAAACCATAGGCCTTGCGTATGGCTTCGATCTGCTCCGGTGTGGCATTCTCTCCGGCCAGAGCCGTCGATGGATCGGAGGGCACGACACGCAGAAGAATGAATGTCAGCACCAGCAGTCCGAGCAGCGCCGGCAAAGCGAGGAGCAAGCGGCGCAAGAGTAGGCGACCCATGTTGCCCTGCATGGAAGGGAGCCGACATAGACTATGTCGGCTCAACTATCGGATCAGCTCAAGGATAGAATTCGGAACTCGCTGCCGCCACCGACCGGTGAGAACTCGAATCCCTTTATGCGCTGACTGAGGCCCCGCATCTGGATGGTGTTGTACACCCATATATCGGCGGCATCCTCGACGACGATGCGGGAAGCCTGCTCGTAGAGCGAGCGCCGACGATCCTGGTCCAGCTCGCGGCGTGCCTCGCGCAACAACTGGTCGACCTTGTCGTTCTTGTACCAGGCAGAGCCCTTCCAGGTGCCGTGGAAGGAGCTGTCGTACATCTGCCCGATCCAATTCTCCGGATCGATGAAGTACGCCGAGACCCAGTGCACCCACATGTCGGGGGAGGTCTCCACCTTGGTCGCGGCAGCGGCGAGCGGTGCCCAGAGGCTGGGAACGATCTTGAGATTGATCCCGATTTTCCGCAGATCCGCCTGAAACACCTGAGCGGCTTGCGTCGTCTGCGCTTGCTGGTTCTGCGTATGGATCTCGATCTCACGGTCGACGGGCGCGCCGGCCGCTCGCGCCTTCTCGAGCTCGGCCTTGGCCATCTCCAGGTTGTATTCGTAGCCCTTCAGATCGGCAGGAGCGCCCCAGAGGTTCTGTGGTATGGGGCCCGGATTGCGAACCGCTCCCTTCCTCAGGATGCCGTCGATGAAGCCCTTGTAGTTGAACGCGTGGCTCAACGCCCTGCGGAAGTGGACATTGTTGAGCGGCGCGCGCTGATTGTTCACGGTGATGACGAAGACGCGCATCGCCTCATCGCTCGTTACCCGCAGACCCTTGGTGCGGCCGATCCGCTCCAGCTGATCGACCGGAAGATAATGGTCGATCGCGTCGATATCCCCGCGCATGAGCGCGCTCACGCGCGTCGTCGTCTCGAGGATGTAGCGATTACGGATCAGCGAAACAGGCTTGGGGTTATGCCCCCAGCCAGCGAAGTGATCCTCGAAGCGGC